>JACCQV010000734.1 GCA_013813945.1 Deltaproteobacteria bacterium
CAGCGTCTGGAAATGGAACATCGACCCGGTATCGGCCGGTGGCTCGGCCGGTTGCCTCGGAGTCGCCTACGCAGACGCCTACGCCTACGCCTACGAGGTCAACACAAGCGATCCCTGGGGTTAGAAGGCCGAGACACTCACCTCACCGGTCAACGTCTGGACCGGCGTGTAACCGTCGTTGGTGAAGACACTGATCTGGCGCATCAAGCTGCCGCCCGCCGCATCGAGCGGAATGTCCAGAACCTGGCCGGGGAGCAGGGTGCGATTGACAGCGTCGAGAGTCTGCTCGTATCCGTTGGCGAACCGAACCTCGATGCGCTGAATCCGCGTGTGGCCACTGAGGCCCTGAACTCGGATCGTGCTGAACCGCCCCAGGTTCTGGTCGACAGCAACGAACTTCCGTCCCGTCGTGCCGAAGAAGTTCAGTCCCGCCGCAAGGGTGACGGTCGGCTGATAGATCGGCGGCTGGAACACGGGCGGCTGGTAGACGGGCGGCTGATAGACGGGCGGCATCGGGGCCTCGGCCATCCGAGTGCCGTAGCCGAACACCTGGTACGAACCGCGGCGACCATGCGCCGAGCCCTGGATCAGGATGCGATCGACGCGAGCGCTCCGGTCGAGGCTGAACTGCAGCATCGGGTTACGACCATCGACCCACTTGTTGAGCGTGATCGACTGGCGAGTGCCGTCCATGAACCGCACGGACACGTGCGAGATGTACGAGGCGCCCGACGCGCTCTGGATCCTGATCTGGTTGAGCTGCGCCTGCGACTGCAGACGGAGATGTGCATTGCCGCTCATCGGCTCCGCGAGGGAGATCCAGGTGCCACGCACCATGGGCCGGTACGCGGTGGTGGAGAAGCGATGGTCGCGAACCGTCGGGACCGTCGTCGGAGTGCCCCAAGAAGTGTGGGCAGAAGCCTTGAATGAAAAGTTCGTGTCCGCGAGAGCGACCGACGACGAACCGAGGATGAGCGTGGCGATAATGGTTTTGAGATTCGACATGTTGGGTTTCTTCCTTTGACTGAAGCCCGCAAGCTTCGAGAGGAGATAGTGCAGCTCGGAGGCCAACACCCAACCAGCTGAAAACGTATGTGAATAGCCGATCTCGACCTGCTGCTCCCGCAGCGATCTGCGGATTCTGCAGCGCTAGTCCGCGGACGGGTAGCGCACGCGAGCCGTCAGCACCGTCGTGTCTCCGGGCCCCTCGCCAGCCCCGCCCGTCAGCACGAGAAAGTCACCGACGACGACGAGCTCGTGGTTGGTGCGCGCCATTGGCAGCGCGGACACGGTGCTCCACTCCCCGAGGCTCCCCTCGGCATCGTGGTGGGCCGCGACCACCGTGGTGGTGCCACTCGCGCCGAACACCTGATCGCGACCACCGGCGACGAAGATCCAGTCATCGACCGCGACGGCCTCGCCGAACGTGGTCGGCGTGGGGAGCGCGCGCGTCATCCGGGGCGTCGCGAAGGCGGCTGGAGCGACGAACGTCTCTGCCGTGACCGGATTCCCGGTGTCGCCGCGGTAGCCGCCGAGGACGAACGTGAAGTCCTCGCCGAGCGCGTATTGCGCCTGCCCGCGGAAGCCAATCTGCCAGTCATCGACCTGCCACACGAGCGGGGACGTCGGCTTCGCGCGCAGGGTCACGGTCGTCTCGCCATCGGCGGGCAGACGCGTGTCCATGACGACGAGCTCGCCGTTGCGCACCGTCGCTTCGGACGAGATCACGGCCTCCGGGAGCGTGCCGAGCGAGGTCAGCGGTGCGAGGTGCCCCGTCGAGTCAAGGGTGGCGCTCCACACCTGGCGCGCGTCGGTCTCGTCATCATAGATGCCGTCGATCACGTAGAGGGTCGTTCCGTCGCTGGTGGCGCTGCACTCGGTGAGCGGGCTCGGCGCCATCCCCGCGAGCTGCCACGCACCGACGGTGCCGTCCGCGGAGACTCGCGCCGCGTGGATCTCGGCCGTCTTCACGAACCCGGAGCCCTCCTTGTGGTTGCCGCCGATCACCAGCAGCCAGTCCCCGACCGCGGCGCTGCAGTGGTTGGCGCGGGCGACCGGGAGCGGTGCCACGCTCTGCCAAATCGCGAGCTCGCCGGTGGCAGAGGAGGGAATGATCGAGTCACCCGCTTCGGTTGCGCACCCGAACAAGGGGACAAGGACAAGGAGGCGCGGCAGCATGGCGCGCACGTTCGGCCGATGCACCATGCGGCGCAAGCACCACGTTGTTGCAACACCATGACCGCGAACCGTGAAGACCTTGCAACGCGAGACCGCACCGCCGTGAGCCAACGCGGTGGAATCGCAATGGTCGGCGACGGCCAGGGACTTGCTTCGCTCGTGCGCATGCGTCACGCCACCGTCATCATCGGGTTCGCGCTGGCGATCGCCGCGTGTGCCTACAAGCCTGGCTCGTACCAGTACCCGTCGCGTGAGTTCGTGGGCCAGCGCACGACCGTGGGCTGCCTCGATATTGCCGTCGATCGCCGGACCGACATGGGCTCGGCAGCGGTGCTCGGCTACACGTTCGGAAATCGCTGCGATGGCCCCACGGTGATCGACCTCGCGTGGGTCAACGTGATCGGGAGGACCGCGACGGGCGCCGAGGTCACGCTCGTTCCCTACGATCCCAAGGGCGAGCTGACGGTCCTTCGTCTCGACGGTCGCCAGGCCGGCTCGGAGGCGATCTCGTATCCGGCACCGGAGTCACTGGGGCAATTGTGCGTGGACGTCGCGTCACTGGCGCATACCAAGCCTGCGCAGTGGCTTTGCTTCGGGAACCCTGAAGCACTCGCGATGGTGACTCCTTGAACCGCGCGGCGATCCTCGTCGCCGCGCTGCTCATCGCCCATCCCCACCCGGTCCTCGCAGGATCGACGTGCGACAGCAGCGGCGGTGGCTCCTCGAGCGGAGGCAGCAGCTCGAGCAGCAGCAGCGACTCGGACTCTTCGTATTCGTCCTCGGACTCCTCCTCGTCGGAGTCGTCACCCGCGATTCCGCGGTGTCACGACTCGAGCGACGTTGTCGGCTATCGCGAGTGCACGCCATTCGGGAAGTGGGCGACCAACGTCGGGCTCCCGTCGTTGATCATCGAGCTCGGCACGCGGTTCCGGACGACCGCGAGCCTCGCCGGCAATCACCACGGCACCATCTCTCACTCGACCGAGTCGTTCGCGTACCGGACCGTTGCCGCGCCCGAGGCCGGCCTCGAACAACAGGTCGTCAGCGCCTTGCGGCTCGGGGCAGCGAGCCGGCGCGGCGTGTTCTTCGCCGTGGATGTCGAGCTGGGCTCGATCACCGCCTCGACTCCTACGAACCACGAGATGATGTCGAGCGGCGTGTTCGGGAGCCCGACGCTGACGCAGGACAGCGGCATGGCGTTCAACGCGGCGGCGGTGATCGGAATGCGGCGCGCATTCGGCCGCGGTCGGCTCGGCGTCGAGGTCGCGGGCGGCGTGCGCGCGGCGACCTACAGCCTGGTCTCGACCTATCACAACTGCGAGACGACCACGACGCTGGCGTCGGCGGCGCCCCTGCTCGAGGCGCGCGTCGGGTACGAACACTGGTTCAACCCGTTCATGAGCTTCGGCGCGACCGCGGGCGCGAGCGTGATCGACCGTGGCTCGTGGATGGGGGGGCTGCACATCGGCTTTCACAGCCGTGCGTTCGGCGCCAGTCGCTAGCTAGCTAGCTAGATCTCGATCTCGTCGCCCTCGCGAGCCGGCACGATCTCGATCTCCTTGCCGCCTCGCGCATCGAGCGACGCGCGGCAGCTCGCGACGAGCTCGTCGACGTCGTCGTCCGTGTAGTCCTGGTCGTAGTGGAACGTGACGAGTCTCTTCACCTTCGCTGCGGCCGCGACCGCCGCCGCATCCTCGTAGGTCGAGAACCCGCGGTTTCTGCGCGTCACCTGATCCGAGGGGCGATAGGTCGTGTCGTGGAGCAGGACGTCGGCGTCGCGATAGAACGCGATCGCCTCGGGCGCGGGTGGCGCGTCGATCAGCGGCTGACCGACGTCACTCGCATAGACAAACGACCGGCCGTTCTCCTCGATGCGGAACGCGAGAGCGGTCGTCGCGCCGTGTGGATGCTCGCGTGCGGTGACGCGCAGACCTTCGGCCTCGAACGCGATGCCAGGCTCGGCGGCGCGCACATCGAACACGGCCGAGAAGTTCTTGAGCGTCTGCAGCGGGGAGAAGTTCGGATCCATCTGACCCTCGAGGATCTCCTCGAGCATGCCGGCCGAGCCGTACGGGCCCGGCCCCCAGACCGTGAAGCGGTTGCCGCCGACGAAGACGGGCGCGAAGAAGCCGAGCCCCTGGATGTGATCCCAGTGCGTGTGCGAGAGCAGGATGGACGCCTTGCCCTGACCCTTGCCGAACGGCCCGCCCATCAGGGAGTTGCCGAGGTGCATGAGGCCGGTGCCCATGTCGATGATGATCAGGCCGCCTCCCGCGGTGCTGACCGACACACACGAGGTGTTGCCGCCGTAGCGATTGGTCTCGGGCCCCGGTGCCGGGATCGATCCGCGCACGCCCCAGAACCGGACCCTCATGTGTCCCCCAGCGGAATCTCGAGGCCTTCGTATGCGGAGATCAGATCGAACTTCTCCTGCTGCGCGGTGACGACGGCGCGGTAGGTCGCGAGGATCTTGTCGTTGTCGTCGTCGGTGCGGAGCGGCGCGTGATGGAACAGGCAGAGCTTCTTCGCGCCGGCCTCGCGCGCGATCGCGATCGCGTCGTCGGGGTGCGAGTGACCCCAGTGCGGTCGCTGGCGATACTCTTCCTTGGAGAACTGCGTGTCGTAGATCAGGAGGTCCGCGTTGCGGGCGAGTGCGATCACGCCGGCGCGCATGCCGGCGAGCTCGGTCGCGACCTCGGGCGGTAGCGGCTCGTCGAGCGAGGGTGTCCGATGCACGAACTTCTCGCCGAGGAGCACATCCGTGAACGGCGCGGTGTCGGAGCAGTAGACGACGGCCGCCCCATCGACCTCGACGCGGTACGCGATCGCGATCCACGGGTGGTTGAGCCGCGTGCACGAGATCTTGGCGTTGCCGATCTCGAACTTCGCACCGTCGACCAGCTCGTGGAACCGCATCTCGGCTTCCATCGCGGTGAGCGGGACCGGGAAGTACGGCGTCTTGTTCTGCGCCGAGAACACGGCCTCGAGGTGGAGGTCACGCTGACGGGCGAAGATGTCGACCTGGTTGCCGGCGCGGTAGAGCGGCGAGAAGAACGGCAGGCCCTGCACGTGATCCCAGTGCGTGTGCGAGATCAGGATCGACGCCTTGCCCTTGCCGTCGCCGCACGCCTCTTCCAT
>JACCQV010000741.1 GCA_013813945.1 Deltaproteobacteria bacterium
ACCGGCGCCACGACGACCTGCGCCTCCACCAAAACCACCGGCACCAAGACCACCGGTACGACGAAGACAACCGGCACGACGAAGACCACCGGCGCCACCGCGGGCAGCGCGAGCAAGCCTCCGACCAAGCCGACCAAGCCGACCAAGCCACCCGAACCCGCACAAGGAAGCGCAGCCAAGAAATGCCAGGGACGATCATGCATCCTCGATGGAGACTTCTGACTGCAGCCGCTGCGATCGTCCTCTCGACCACGACTGCTCGCGCTGCTGAATGTCCCGAAGGCCCCGACGAACCGAAGTGCCTCAACGCGCAGGCCCAGGCGCTGCGTGATTCGGACCCCGCGGAAGCAGCGAACCTCTACCTGAGGAGCTACCGCCTCGAGCCCAAGATCGATCCGCTCGCCGGCTACGGGACATCACTGGCCGCCGCCGAGCGCTACGTCGAGGCCGTCGAGGCACTCGAGAAGGCGGTCGAGGAGTACGACAAGATCGCGGCGGAGCTGCAGAAGAACAACACCGAGGCAAAGACGCTGTTCGCAGTGATTCACCGGGTCCAGTTCGTCCGCGAGGAGCTCAACAAGCTGGCGAAGCACGTCGGCAAGGTCCGGATCACCACGCCGAACAAGCAGCTGCCCCCCGGCATCACGGTGGTGCGCAAGGGCGGCGACGTCCTGTTGCGGTCGTCGGATCCGACGACGCTCGTCGTCGGGCTGTACGGCGACTTTCTCGTCTGGACCTACCCGAGCGGGCGGACCTTCGAACAGAAGGTCAACGTCTCCGCTGGAACGTTCTCGAACATCGATATTCCACCGGAGCCGCCGCTGCCCCCGCCGCCGCCGGTGATCGTTCAGCCCGTGGCGCCCAACGACGGCAGCGAGCGAAGGATCGGCTCGTACATCACGGGCGGCGTCGCGACGGTGATGCTGGTGTGGGGCGTCTCCTATCTCTCGCTGGCCGACGGTGCATCACCGGCGGTCTCGGGTGTCCTGATCGGCGGCGGCGTGGTCGCGGGAGCCGCCGCGATCTACATGTACTTCAGCGCCGAAACGATGAGGACCAACGCGAAGGCGTGGCGAGAAGAGCGCGCAGCCAAGCCGATGACGACCACGTTTGTCCCGGTGGTCAACGATCAGATGATCGGGGCCATGATCAGCGGCACGCTGTGATCGACCGCCCGTCATGTCTGCGCTGATCGACGCTGCGCTCGCGGAGCTTGGTGTCACCAGGCTGCTCCTCGCGATTCACGACCTCAGCTTCCCTTCGGATGCCGACGAGGACGTCGGTCGCGGCTCGCCGTCGACCCGCGGCGCGCAGCGTCTGTTCGCATTCGCGCGCGAGCTCGGGTTCACCGGGATCCAGCTCGGACCACAGGGTCAGACCTCACGTGGTAACCCATCGCCGTACGACGGAACGATCTTCTCCCGGCACATCGGCTCGATCGCACTGCGCTCGCTGCGCCCTACGGGACCCTTCGCGGGCCTGGTCGGCGATCCGACCCTCGACGCGGCGGTGTTACCCGAGGCACGTGGACCGGCGCAGCACCGACGCGCGTACGACATCACGGAGGCGATCCTCGACGAGGCGTACGCGAGCTTGCGGCGCGGCACGCGACCGGATCTCACGACGGCAGTAGCCGCGTTCCGCAGCGATCATGCGAGCTGGTTGCATCGGGATGCGTTGTTCTCCGCGATGTGCGCGTCGCAAGGCGGCGCGTCGTTCAGGTCCTGGCCCGAGCTCGATGCCCGACTGTGGCATCCGCGCGCGGGCGACGAAGCCCGCAGCAGTGACCGCATCCGCGAGCTCGAGGCGCAGCACGCCGATGCGATGGAGCGTTACGCACTGGGTCAGCTGCTGGCGCACGAGGAGCACGCGCACGTCCGCACGACGTGTGCGGCGCATGACCTCGTGCTCTATGGCGACTTCCAGGTCGGCTACTCGGAAGCCGATATGTGGGCACACGCCGCTGCGTTCCTCGAGGGCTATGCCATGGGTGCACCGCCGAGCCGGACCAACCCCGCGGGCCAGCCGTGGAACTACCCGGTGCTCGATCCCGATCAGCTCGCGGGTCGCGCGCGAGCGCTCCTGATCGCGCGTGTCGACAAGGCATTCGGCGAGTACGACAGCCTGCGCCTCGATCACCCGCATGGGCTGGTGTGCCCGTGGGTCTATCGGACCGCGACGGATGACCCAGGGCAGGCGGTCGTCGACGGAGGTCGGCTGTTCGAATCACCCGACCTCGCCGATTATCCGGATCTCGCGAGATTTGCGATCGCACGCCCCGAGCAGCTCGATCGCACCAGCCCGCGGTACGGCGATCGCTGGGTCCGCGAGCTCACCGAGGATCAGGTCACGCGGTACGCGGCTCTGATCGAGGCCATCGGGCAGTCAGCCGTGCGGCACGGTCGGTCCCGCGATGACCTCAGCTGCGAGGTGTTGAGCACGATGCCGCTCCCGCTCCAGCGCGTGCTCCAGAGGTTCAACCTGGGCCGCTGGCGCGTCACGCAGAAGGCCGACCTCGACAATCCGGGCGACGTCTACCGCACCGAGAACGCCGAACCGGTCGACTGGGTGATGCTCGGCAACCACGACACTGCGCCGGTGTTCGCACTGATCAAGAGCTGGCGCGACGCGAAGCGCAGCCAGTGGATCGCGCACCTGACCCAGCGCCTCGCCCTGCCCGCTGACACCGCGCGCTCGCTCGCCGTCAACCCGGGCCTGCTCGCGACCGCGATGCTCGCGGAGCTGTTTGTCTGCGCCGCCGAGAATGTCTCGATCTTCTTCGCAGACCTGTTCGGGCTCGAGGAGCGGTTCAACGTTCCGGGGCTCGTCTCCGACGAGAACTGGCGATTGAGGCTGCCCGCGGACTTCGAGGCGCGCTATGCGCGCGGCCGCGAGACCGATGCGGTCCTCGACATCCCGCTCGCGCTCGCCCTCGCTCTCGAGGCACGCAGCTCGACGTCGGGGCTCGCGGCGTTGTTACGAGACTGAGCCGCACAGATCGAGTTTTCGCGCGCGCGAAGCAAGCCGCGAAAACAACCCTGCGGCGAAGGAACCCCTTTCAGGGGCGGCTAGCGCTTGCGTAAGAACAGTGCGCCGAGCGGCGGCAGCGTCAACGCAATAGAATGATCGCGGCGATGAGCGCGCGCCGGTGAGGTCTCGACCGAACCCAGGTTCCCCACACCGGAACCGCCGAACTCGACCGAGACGGTGTTGAGGACCTCGTCGTAGGAGCCGGGAGCCGGAACGCCGACACGATAGTTGTAACGAGGCACCGGCGTGAAGTTGAGAACGATGATCGTGCGGTCGTCTGGATCGCGGGCGATCCGCTCGTACAGGAGGACCGAGCGCTCTGCGTCGTCGGCGTCGATCCAGCGGATACCCGCGCGCTCGCAGTCGAGCTCGTGCAGCGAACGCTCCGTTCGATAGAGCTGGTTGAGCGTTCCGACGAGCAGCGAGACCTGACGGTGCGCGGGCTCGGCGAGCAGGTGCCAGGGCAGCGAGTCGTCATGATTCCACTCGGTCCAGGGTGCGAGCTCGGATCCCATGAACAGCAGCTTCTTGCCCGGCTGCGAGTACATGTACGAGTACAGCAAACGGAGGTTCGCAAACTTCTGCCAGCGATCGCCGGCCATCTTGCCGAGCAGCGAGCTCTTCCCGTGAACGACCTCATCGTGCGACATCGGCAGGACGAACGCTTCGGTGTGCGCGTACATCCCGCGCATCTGCAGCTCGTTGTGGTGGTGCCTGCGATGGATCGGATCGCGCGCGAGGTACTGCAGCGTGTCGTGCATCCAGCCCA
>JACCQV010000746.1 GCA_013813945.1 Deltaproteobacteria bacterium
TCGATGCTGACGAAGATGATCGCATGAGCCGCCTACGCCGACGCCTACGCTTACGCCAACGCCGGATCAACACAGCCGAACTCTGGGGTTAGTCACCCTGGCGCGTGCGATTCAACGATCCAGGGAGGGCTCGTGACTTTCTGCCATCGGGCTTGCGCTTGCGGCGGTCTGGCTCGCCCACCGTGGATTCCTTGCGGTGATTCACGGAGAACTTGAACGGACGTTCGTTCCGGAGCGAGCTGGGCTTGGACATCCCCCGATGGTTCAGCAAGCCGCAGACCAAGTAGTTCATGGCAGCGGGACGAGGACGCCGTACGAGTCATCGTTCATGGTGGCCGGGTCGGCGCCGCCGCCCTGATAGCCAACGACGAGCAGCGTGTCGCCGCTGACCGTGCCGCCCCAGAACTGATCGTTGCCGTTGCCGCCCAGCTGGTACTTCACGATGCCGGTCCCGAACGCGGTGTCGAGGCGGCCGGTCGCGTCGAGGATCGCGAACACCGCGTCCTGGGTCGCCATGTTCGAGGGGCCGGTGGAGCCGATCAACGCAGTCTTGCCATCGGGCAGCGCGATCGCGTTGCGGCAGTTGCTGCCGAGCATCGCGCCCGACGGATCGAACACGACGGCACCATTGCTCGTCCCGCCCCATGTCGCGTCGCGAACGCCGGTGTTCATGTTGAACCGCAACGAGATGTAGTCATTGATCGACGGTGAGGCCGCGGCGCGGCCGTAGCCGCCGGTCACGAGTTGATCGCCGTGGCGCGCGAAGTTGTAGATCTCGGTCTGGCCCGCGAGGACCGACTCGTGGAACAGTCCCTGGGTCGCCCACGTCGTATCCAGAGCCGTTCCAGCCGCGTTCACCTTGAACAGGACCGGCTGCACCGAGTTGGTCGCCGGCGTGTTCGCATAGCCACCAGCGATGACCGAACCGTCCGCCAGCGGCAGCACCGCGTGCGGCGTGGCGTTGGTGTGCATGCTGGTGACGAAGATGTCGTACACGAACTTGCCGTCGCCACCACCGTAGGCGGTGTCGAGCGTGCCGTCGGCCGTGAACCGGGCGATGACCCACTCGGTGTCGATCCGGGGCGTCGCGCCGCCGGTGATCAGTCCGTCTCCACGCTGATACGCGTGGACGAAGATCTGGTTGTTCGCACCGATCGCGAGACCACGGATGCCATCGCGGCCGCGAACGACCGCAGGGGTGACCGTCGCATCGAGGAACGAGGTGTTGAGGCTCACGACGCGGACGCCCGCCACGCCGAAGCTCGTGTCGACGGTCCCACCGACGAGCACGCGAACCAGCGCGATGTCGGTGTCGGCTGCATCCGTGGCGTTGGTCACCGCTGCCGGTGTCGTGGTCGACACGATGATCTTGCCGTCAGACTGGGTGACGACATCGACCTCGCTCTGCCCCGGGACCACCTTGACCGTCGTGGTCAGGATGCCGGCGGTGGCGAACGTGGTGTCGAGCGTCCCGGTCGCGGTCAGCCGCACGATCGTCAGCAACTTGTCGCCGGTCGGCGTCGCCGCGGCAAACCCGGCGGCATAGAACGTTCCATTCGGTCCCGGCCATGCCGAGGTGAGCTGGTCCGGTCCCGTCGCGGACAGCGCGATCGCGAACGGCGTCGGCGCCGTGAAAGGCATCGACGAATCGATCGGGGGAGCGACGTCGACGGTCACACCCGCGTCAGGTCCCCCGAGGTTATCTCCGCAACCGGAGACGAGTGCAGTCGCGATCACGATCAAGTTCTTCATGGGTGCTCCTAGAATCGTGCCTTGTAACCAACAGCGAACATGCGGGGGGGATTGGGACGCGCTCCGTAGGGGCGGCGCGAGATGATCACCTGCTCGTCGAGCAGGTTCGAACACGTGGCATAGAGCTCGGCCCACGGCTTGACGCGGACGTGCGCGGCGAGGTCGATCGTGAACAGCGACTGCGCGAGAACCTCCGGCGGGATCTCGCCCTGCCCCGCGACATCGCGGCTCTCGGCGCGCCATCGGGCGGTCGCGCCGAAGTCGCCGCGCGGATGCTTGAGGCCGGTCGACACCGCGAGCTGGTGGGGCGGCAAGTACGGCAGCTCGTCGCCTTCCATCACGTCACCCCAGCCCCCGAACTCCGAGGAGAACGCGTGCTGGAACGCCGACTGTGTCAGCGTGTACGCGACCGCGAACGGCATCGCGAGCTTGCGCCGCTTGTCGACGGGAAGCTCGCCACCTGCCTGCGCCTCGAGGCCCCAGACGTGGACGTTTCCGCCGTTGTACTCCTGACCCTCCATCGCCTCGGTGCAACCGCTCGCGAGCGTGCATGAGCCCTTGAGGTTGCCGTAGTCGCTGAAGAACCCGATCAGGTCGACGTTGATGCGATCGTCGCGCCAGCGCGCACCGACCTCGTAGTTGACGCTCGACTCGGGACGAACATCATCAGCCGACGATGGCGCGACCGGAACGAAGCCACGATGTACGCCGGCAAGCACGCTCAGCTCGTCGGACAGGTGGTACGCCGCGCCACCGCCTGGGACGATGACGGAGTACGCGGCGTCACGCACCTCGTCGGTCAAGCGATCCGCGAATCGGGTGTCGATCATCTCGACCCGCAACCCGACGGTGAGCTCGAGCTTCTTGTAGTGGATCCGATCCTGCGCAAAGGTCGCCAGTGCGATGGTCTCGGCGCGCGAATCGAGCACGATCGCGCGCTGGCGCTGCGAGCGAACGAGGGCACCATTGACCATGTCGTAGCCATCCTCGAGCCGGCGGCGATCAGCGCGGTCGAAGTGGATGCGCACGCCGGCATCGACGTGATGCTTCAACGGTCCCGTCGCCTGCTCCGTCGCGAGGGCGGTCTGGATTCCCTGGGAGGTGAACCGGCGGTCGTTGGTGCCGAGGATCAGCTCCTCATCCGGACTCGACGTGTCGGCGCGTCCCGTGAGGATCGCGTAGTACACCGCGTTCGCACCGGCGTCGGGTTCGGCGATCAAGTCGTAGAGGTCGCGCTGCCCGACAAACGCATCGACCTTGCCCCACGCACGATGGAACTTGTTGCGGTACGCGATGGTCTCGATCCGCGTGTGGAGGCCGAGGTCCACGCGGTGCGTCGCGCGCAACCGCCAGTGGTCCCAGTTCATCTGGTCGAGGGCGGTGCCGACGTACCGTCGCTGCGGTGCCAGGGTGAAGTCCTCGTCGGTGAGACCGGTGTACGTCTCGTTCGAGGTCTCCTCGCCGTAGCCCGCGCGTAGATCGAGCGTGTGATAGGTGGTCGCCGTCGGAGCGGACATCACGCGGCCGGTGACCTGGATATCGTCCTTGTCGAACCCGGTGTCGCCGCCACCGTCGAGCTCCTTGAAGCCGTTGGTGCGCAGCTTGACGTACTCGGCCATCACGCCCCAGCGCTCCTGCCGCTGTGCCGCGCGCGCGTGGAGCTTGCCGTAGCGATCACTACCTCCTGCGACATCGACGTAGCCGGCGCGCTCGGCCGGGAACGGCTCGCCGATCATGTTGATCGCGCCACCGACGGTCGCCGGTCCGAACCGGATCGACGAGGGTCCCTTGGTCACGTCGATCCGCGACATCCGGGTGACGAGCGGGACGTAGTACGCAGCTGGCGCGGTGTACGGAGCGGGCCCGCTGAGGACGCCGTCCTCCATCAGCGTGATCTTCGCGCTGCGATCGGCGGCTGCTCCACGCATGCCGATGTTGGGGCGGAGGCCGTAGCCATCCTCGTCGCGCACGTTGAGCCCGGCGGTTGCACCGAGCAGCTTGTGCAGGTCGTCGTACTCGTAGCGCTCGAGCTCTTCCTTGTTCACCTCGGTGTGGGAGCCGGGTGGCGCGCGATCGACAACCTCGATGATCTCTGTTTCGTCCTCACCGGGCTCGCCGCTCGGTTGATCCTCGGGCGGCGTCGCCTGCTGCGCCGCGGCGGACCGCATCACGAGCAAGCCGGCAGCGAGGAGAACGAGCTCAGTCGTTATCGGCCGCGACATCGTCCGGAATCTCGAGATCCAGCACCGTGAGGAACTGGCTCTTCAAATCATCGGTGAAGGCGCGCACGGCAGCGTGGGTCGCGACGACCTTCGCGTAATCCGTATCGAGCGCCATGAGGAAGCTGTCCGGAAGCGCCGCGGCCGACGCGATCGCCGCGTCGAGGTTCACCGTCATGCGATCGGCGAGCTCGGGCTGGCCCAGCGCGCGGACGAAGTCGTCGAACCCGGGTCCATCCTTCACGGGGGTCGTGCCGGTGAACACCTCGCGCAGCGCGAGGAGGTTCGCGCGCACGGCGAACGTCCCGCGATCGGAGAACCGCAGCTCGACCTCGCGGAGACACGGCGTCTGGACCGTCTGGCACGCGTTGAGCGCGATGCCCGCCGACTCCGCGAGCTTCATGTCCTTGACCATGTCGTCGACGTAGAACATGCCGTCGGACACCAGAATCACCGATGCCTGCGCCGAAGCGATCGACGAGCGCGATGTGCCAGCACCGGCGAGCTC
>JACCQV010000780.1 GCA_013813945.1 Deltaproteobacteria bacterium
GCTGCATCGCGTCGCCGTTCGGGGTGCGGAGGACCTGATCGTCCTGGCCTTCCCAGCCGCCACACAGGCAACCGGTCAGGGTCATCGCGGCGGGGAGCAGAGCGGTCAGGAGCGTCTTCATGACCACTCACTAGAGCAACGGCAGGGCCAGGCAAGCTCGAGCGAGATCAGCTGGTTAGCCGTCGCGACTCGGCCCGCTGGCCCGTGCGACACGACACCGGTGTCAGGGCTCGCAGTCGTAGACGATCGCGGTGACCTGCTCCCACGGGTGGCGGCCCGGGAGCTGGGTCGACTGCAGGGTCTCGAGGTCGAACTCGACGCGCATGTCGATGAACCGCGCGATCGCGACCGAGCTGTCGGCGAGGTTGTACTCGCCGTCCTTCGGCCGCGCCTCGAGGTCCATGCGGACGTGGCCGTTCGAGCACAGGGTCAGGGTCTGGTAACACGGCGCGAGGTTGCCCTCGGCCAGGCACTGGGCCTCGCTGTCGAACGCGTCGATGAGCCGGCGGTAGGCCGTGTCCTCGGCCAGCGTGTCATCCATGCACCCGGACGCGAGGACAGTGGCAGCGAGGAGGAATGCGCGCATGCGGCAGTGACGAGCAAGCCATGCGCCAGCGCGAAGGCGTGCAGGTGCCTGTTCCTGCACGACCCTGATGCGCGCCTCTGGTCGTCGATCAACCCGCTCTTGGGGCGGCGCCTCCCAGTGTTCGCCTACCGCACGATCACGATCCGAGGCCGATGCCGCCGATCGCAGAGCCCTCGTCACCCCGGCCAAACCCCGACGCTGCCGCCGCGGCGAGCATCCGCCCGGCGAGCCGCGAGAAAGGTAGCGACTGCAACCACACGCGACCCGGTCCAGTCAGCGTGGCGAAGAACAGTCCCTCGCCCCCGAACAGCGCCGACTTGAAACCACCGACCCACTGGATGTCGTAGTTGACGCGCGGTTCGAACGCGACGAGGCAACCGGTGTCGATCCGCAGCGTCTCGCCCGCCTCGAGCTCGCGCGACACGACCGTCCCGCCCGCGTGGATGAACGCGAGGCCTTGACCCTCGAGCTTCTGCAGGATGAAACCCTCGCCCCCGAACACGCCGGCGCCGAGCTTCTTGTTCCAGGCGATACCAACCGCGATTCCCTTCGCGGCGCACAGGAATGCATCCTTCTGACAGAGCAACGTGCCGCCATGCTGGCGTAGATCGATCGGGATGATCTTTCCGGGGTAGGGCGCGGCGAACGCGACCTTCTGGCGCTCGCGCGCAGCATTACCGAACACGGTCATGAACAGCGACTCGCCGGTCAGCACACGCTTCGCACCCGCCGCGAGCTTGCCGAAGAACCCCTGGTCCTGCGCCTGGTGCGAACCATCTCCGAAGATCGTCTCCATCTTGATCCCGGGCTCCATGTAGAAGAACGAGCCGGCCTCCGCGATCGCAGCCTCGCCGGGATCGAGGACGATCTCGACGAACTGCATCTCCTCGCCGATCACTTCGAAGTCGATCTGATCCGCGACGATCGGTGCGGGACCTTGCGGCGGCGGTGGTGGCGGTGGCGGCGCGTGATGGAACATCGCCTGGAACACCGGGACCTGCGCGATCGGCGTCCACTGCGGCTGCGTCTGGCCATAGACGTACGCGGTCTGATCGAGCTGACCTGCTCGGATCCGATCGATCACCTGCTGCGTGCCGAGGGGACCCTGCTGCTGACCGTTGATGCCGATGTACCAGAGAGCGCCGTCGTTCATGCGCAGGTCGTACTACGATCCGCCGCGCCCCGTCAGCGCTTCTTGAGGTCGTGCTTCTCCATCATCCGGATCAGCGCGAACCGCGAGATGCCGAGCTTCTTGGCCGCCCTGGTCTGGTTGCCATTCGTCGAGTCGAGCGCATCGAGGACGGACTCGCGCTCGACGTCGGCGACGCGCTGCCGAACATCGATCGCCGGGGCCGTCGTCGACGAGTGGGCGAGCTTCTCGAGCAGTCGATCCGGAAGGTGGTGCGGCTCGATGCGCGCGCCGGCACTCATCACGCACGCACGCTCGATCACGTTGCGGAGCTCGCGGACGTTGCCCGGCCACGAGTACGCATCGAGCACCTCGAGCACCTCGGGGCCGACGCTCGCCGAGCGCCCTGCCGGTGACAGCTCGCGCGCGAAGTGGAGTGCGAGCGGTTCGATCTCGGTCCGCCGATCGCGCAGTGGTGGGATCGGGATCACGAACCCGCTGATCCGGAAGTACAGGTCGTTGCGGAATCGCCCGCGTGCGACCTCGGCCTCGAGATCGCGATTCGTCGCGCACACGAGGCGAACGTCGGTCGGCGTCTCGCGTGTGCTGCCGATCCGCACGACCGAGCTCTGCTCGAGCGCGCGCAGCAGTTTGCCCTGCGTGTTGAGCGGCAGCTCGCCGATCTCGTCGAGGAACAGCGTGCCCGTCGAGGCGGCCTCGAAGAAGCCCGGCTGGGCGCCGCCGAACAGCTCGGACTCGACGAGTGCCTCGGACAGCGTCGCGCAGTTGAGCCGCACGAAGGGCCCGGCGCGGCGTGGGCTGAGCTGGTGGATCTGTTCGGCAATCACCTCCTTGCCGACACCGGTCTCGCCGACGACGAGCACGGTGATCGCGGACGGTGCCACGCGCTTTGCGAGCACCATGACCTGCTCCATCAGCGGATCGACGACGACCGGCTGGTTGGTGGCGCCCGCACCGGTGCGGGACTCTCGATCGATGCCGCGCAATCGATCGCGCGCGACGCCGATCAGCTCGCCGACGTGCGAGCCGTCCTGGGGGAAGCTCGCGGCACCGAATGCCGCTGTCAGTCCCACAGGCACGGCAGCCGAGCGCCGGGCGACGGCGATGGTGGCGTCGCGATCCGTCTCCGGCAACACCAGTGCGAGCTCCTCGGCACCGTACTCCGCGACGACGTCCATTCTCCGCAGCTGGCCGACCAGCGCCTCGACGTGCTCCGTCATCAGCTCGACCGGGCCTTCGATCCGCAGCATCACGAGCCCGAGCGGACGCTGGTAGCGCACGGCGCGATCGACCTCGGCGTCGAAGCGGTCCTCGAACTCGCCGACGGTCGCGACCTGGCGCGTGCGCTTTGCGGAGCTCGAGCTCGCGACGATCGCGCTCGCGGGACCGACCACGATCACGTCTCCGACGGCGAGCCGGCGGGCCCCGATGATCGGCGCTCCGTTGACCGACGTCCCGTTGCGACTCTCGAGATCCTCGACCTGCACATGATCACCGCGCCGCTTCACCCGCGCGTGCCGGCGCGATACGCCATCGTGATCGACCTGGATGTCACAATCCTCGTTGCGGCCGAACAGCAGCTCCGCGGCATCGCGAACCGGGACCACCCGCGAGCTCATCTCCTCGCCGGCACCCGAGACAATCAGGTACCAGGAGCTGTCCGTGGCAGGACGGTCGTCGACGTAGACGTCGGCGCTCGTCGTGTTGCGTTCGTTGCGCGCCACCCACGGCAGCGTAGACGATCTTGGCGCCGCGAGGTACGCCCTGGCGTAACCGACGAGCCGAACGCGCGTACCCTATGTCCATGCCGCACTCCTTCACCGCTGCCGCCCGGTTCGCTCTGGTGTTGCTGATTGCTGTCAGCTGGCCGCACGAGAGTGCGGCGCAGTGCACGACATGAGTGAACCCCGCGCTCCCGGGTGGAGCGGCTGGTACCGAGGTTCAGCTCGACGGCGATCTGTGGTCGACCGGCGGTAGGCTCGGCTATGCGTTCGTTCCGTACGGACGGCTGCAGCAGGGGACCTCGCCGGCACCGAATCCCAACCAGCTCGCGATCGACGTCCACCTCGCCTCCGCGCAGGTTCACATCACCGCACCCACGGGAACCTCACTGGATCTGCAGCTACCCTTCGGCTCGCTGATCACGCGGTCGGTCGCAGAGAATCGCACCGACACGGGGATCGGAGATCTCGAGCTACGCATCCGGCAGAGCCTGCGCGACCTGATCCGCCGCCCAGCGCTGGTGCTCTCGGCCGGGCTCGTGCTGCCGACCGGCGAGTACGTCGCGCGAAGCGGTGCCGCAAACCTCGCCCCCGAGGCGAGCTATCTCACGCTCGGTCGCGGCGTAGCATGGTGGATCGTGGAAGCGGACGCTCGGATCGAGCTCACGCGAGGGGTGTCCGTGTTCGGTCAGCTCAGCGGTCGGGGGCCGGTCGGGCGCACCGAGGACGACTTCGCGTGGGGCACCGAGCTGCGCTCCACAGCCGGCGTGCAGGTCGCGGTCATCGGTACGTCTCTGTCACTCGTCCTGTCGTCGGATCTCCAGGCGCGCGGTGGCGCGAGCGAGCCCGATCCCTTCTCCATGGAGCGCCTGGAGTCTTCGAACGCCGGTGGCCTGCAATGGTCGCTGGCGCCCGCAGCGGTGTTCACCCCCGCCAGCAATATCTCTCTCGTAGTGGGAGTCAGGATCCCCTTGCTGAGCGACGTGACTGGCAACCAGCTGGTTCCGGAGACCGGAGGCTTCATCGCTGTGTCGTACACGCAGCGGCTGACCCAGCGCCGAGCGAAGGCGTCAGCGCACGTCCAGCCCGCGCTCGGGCAGCTCACGGTCGTCGACTACTGGGCGACGTGGTGCGCGCCGTGCAGCCGGATCTCTCGCGCGCTGGAGGAGGCAGCGCCTCGCTGGCCCGACGTCCGGATCATCAAGGTCGATGCCACCGAGTGGCCGAGCGAGACGAGCCCGGCGTTACCTGCCGGAGCTTCCGGGTTGCCGGCGATCGAGATCTTTGATCGGTCTGGCACCCGGGTGCGCCTGCTCGTTGGAGATGAAGCCTTGCGTGTCGTCGAAGAAGTCGACAAGCTTCGGAAGGATCCTCAATGACCCGCTCCACGCTGCTGTACCTGATGTTGATTTCCCTGCCGCTCACCGGGTGTGGCGAGGACGGTGGAGCTGCTGCCCCCGACGCGCCACGGGTGGCAGGCGACGCGCCGGGCGACGCGCCGGGCGGTGCGGTGACGCTGCCGACCTGGAAGCTGGAAGACGTTCAGCCCGCGAGCCCCCGTGTGGGGCAGACCTACGGCCTGGATTCCTTCACAGGAAGGATCATCGTCGTCTCGCTGCTCGAAGGGTTTTGAAGCGTCTGCCGGTCCCAGGCTGGGACCCTCGAGACGCTGTTCGATGACCTCGTCGCCGACGGTTACCCGGTGGAGTTCGTCGCGCTCGCGGATGCGAACGCCTCAGACTTCGCGACCCGGGTTTCGTTCCCGATCTTCCGTGACCCAAGCGCGGGGCGAACCGCCTGGATCGAGATGGCATCGATCGCCGCCAAGCACGACACCTTCGTGTTCGATAAGACCGGCGCACGTACCCTGTACTGGGATGCGAGCACCAAGAGCCTGTCGAACCTGAGCGCGGACATTCGCGCTGCCGTCGAGGCGATCGGGAGATAATTCCGCGAGTTACTCCGTCAGCGTTCGTCGCTCGTGAGGAAACAATTTCGCGGTTACTTATCAAGATCCACGTGTAAGCGGCAATGCGCGCGCACGCGCTCCTTCAATGTTTTCCGTCGAAGATCTGCGCTCCGAAGATCGAGGATGTGGAAATCAGCTCGACCTTGCGCGGACTTGCCTACAGAGACACGCGCCCACTTGGTGACTACACCGAGCGGGCATGGCGCACACCAACAGGGCGGTCGCGATCATCCTCGGTCTGGCAACGGCGCTGGGCGGGTGCATCTCTGGTGAGGACGAGGAGCTCGCTGAGAGCGAGTCGGAGCTGGCGGTCTATCCGACTGCCCACCCGCGCATCTACCTGACGCCCAACCGCGCACGCCTCAGCGCTGCGCTCACCGGCAACACCGTGGCGGCCACCCGGTTCCGGACCATCGTGAACAGCTGGTACGCGGGTACCAGCGTGTGGGGCTTCGCCGCCTGGAATGGTGCACTTCTCTCGCAGCTCACCGGCGACCCGAAGTACTGCACCAAGTCGATCGGCATGGTCGAGGCGCAGGTCGTGGCCGCCGAGACGAGCATCGCCGCGGGCCTCGCTCCGAAGGTGGCGCTCGATCACTACCTCCACACCGGCGAGATGATCGGCGATCTCGCGCTGGTCTATGACTGGTGCTTCCCGCAGGTGACGTCTACCCAGCGCGCGCGGTGGATCAAGTACGCCAACCAGACGATCTCGAACATCTGGAACCACACGACCGCGACGTGGGGCGGTAAGGCCTTCCCGTGGACGGGGTGGTCGGTCTCGAACCCGTCGAACAACTACTACTACTCGTTTCTCCGCGGCACGATGCTGCTCGGCCTCGCGACCCGCGGCGAAAGCGCTCAGGCGGATGCGTGGCTGACCAAGTTCCGCGACGCGAAGATCGTGACGGAGCTCGTTCCGACGTTCAACGCTGACCTCGTAGGCGGTGGTTCGCGCGAAGGCACCGGCTACGGCGTGGCCATGCGCAAGCTGTTCGAGCTCTATGACTTCTGGAAGGCCACCACCGGTGAGCAGCTCTCGACCACGACGAGCCACGCCCGGAAGTCGATGCTCGCCATGATCCATCAGATCGTTCCGACGCTCGACAAGGTCACGCCCACCGGTGACCACACGCGCGACCGCAGCGCCGCGCTGTTCGATTACCACCGCGACTACCTCCAGCTGCTGATGCAGCTCTACCCGACCGATACGCTCTCGAAGCGTGCAAAGGCGCTGCTCGCC
>JACCQV010000799.1 GCA_013813945.1 Deltaproteobacteria bacterium
ATCAAGAACGGTGACATCGACGTCGACGTCAGCTGACTACGGCCTTTCGTAGACCATGATCGAGCTGATCTCGACGAGCATCCTGCGAGCTCGCACCACGACGGTCACGTCGCCGCCCAGGTCGTCACCCTGCGTCGAGGTCGCTCTGCCACCGTCGAAGTCGCAGGATGGGGAATCCGGATCGATCTCCACAGTCAGCTGATGTGGGACATCGAGGGATAGCGCTGGGGTCGAGAAAGTGCCGGTCGTGAGGACAGCTCCTGTGAACGCGCCGAAGCTATTGCTGGATGGGTCGTCTGTGTGGATCGTACAGAGGTACGCACTCGTTCCTACCGTGATCTCGATCGCGATCCGGTTGTCGTTCCCCAACACACCGAGATCGCGCACCTTGAAGATCGCCGCGACCGTCAGCGAGGTCCTGTTGCTCGCCGACAGCGTAGTGGTCAGCGAGGTATCCGTGGATGCCACCGGGCCCATCGTGACAGCGGCGTCGCCCGACACCATCCAGGTAAAGCCCGCAAACGGCTCGAGTGCACTCTCGAAGTAGGTCGAGGCGGCGCGGACGATCTGGTCACCCGGCATGTTCCGGTTAGGATCGCAGACGATGCCGACGGCCTCGTCCCCGTTCGCGGTCTGCAGCGGGTTTTCGATGCTCGGACAGTTGTCGACACTGTCGACATGGCCATCCTGGTCTTCGTCATGTTGGTCCGGGGCATCGATCCCGAGTACATCTGGCCCAGCATCGCGGGCCTCGAGGCCCAACACGACGTCACAGGCCGACGCCAGTAGTGACAGGCAGATCAGAACCGAGCGCACGTTCTCCAGGCTATCACCGCACGCCCGTCGCCGGGCGGGCTCTCGACCGCTCCTTGTCGGCGCTGCGGCGAAGCAGGCCTTTCGAGCCAGCGACCGTGGCCGCCGCGCATCGAAAGTTCCGCTTCCAGCTTTTCGACGCTGTGATAGCGTCCGCGCCGTGAAGACCACGGCCGTTCTCGTCGGACTGATCGCGATCGGGTGCAGCACCAGCGAGCCTCCTCCGGTCGATCCGGCGTGGCCGTACCCGCAGATCCCCGAGGAGGAGCAGCGCACCGGCGACCCCGCGCGCGGCTACGACTACCTGGTCAACGGCGGGTACATCACGTGCGGCATCCCGAAGAGCGTCTATGACAGCGTCGTGACGCCGGGCGACTCCGGGATCCCCGGCCGGACTGGCGACAACGCGATGCTGCCCTACAACTTCAGCGCCGCGACCTCGGCCGAGGGCGTGCGCGTCGTCTCGGCGAACTGTCTGCAGTGCCACGCCGGCTCCATCAACGGCCAGCTCGTCATCGGCCTCGGCGCCGCCGACGCCGACTTCACCGCCGACCGATCGGAGTTCGTCGACCTCGCCGGCAACTTCTCCATGAGCACGATGGAGCGCGCCGCGTACAACCGGTTCGCCGATCGGATGCGCGCGATCGGGCCGTACACGCAGACCAAGACGATCGGCGCGAACCCGGCCGACAACCTGACGGCCGTGCTGATGTCGCACCGCGATCCGGCGACGCTGGCGTGGTCGGCGACCCCGCAGCTCCCGCTACCGCCGGCGATCGTCGCCCCGGTCGACGTCCCGCCGTGGTGGCGGATGGCGAAGAAGACGTCGATGTTCTACACGGCCGGCGGCCGCGGTGACCACGCGCGGATCATGATGGCGGCGGCGCTGCTGTGCACCGAGAGCGTCGAGGAGGCGCGCGCGATCGACGCTGCGTTCGTCGACGTCCGCGCGTGGATCATGTCGATGCCGGTGCCGAAGTGGCCGTTCCCGCTCGACGCCGCGCTCGTCGAGCAGGGCAAGCCGATCTTCCAGGCGACCTGCTCGCGCTGTCACGGCACGTACGGCGAGGATGGCTACTACCCGAACGAGATCGTTCCGATCGAGGAGGTCGGGACCGACTCGACGCTCGCGGCGGGTGCGTCGCAGTTCTCCGATCGATTCGTCGAGTGGTTCGCCGCGTCGTTCTGGGGCGAGACGTCGCGGCTCGATCCGCAGGAGGGGTACGTGCCGCCGCCGCTCGACGGGATCTGGGCGACCGCTCCGTTCTTCCACAACGGCTCGGTGCCGACGCTCGCCGCGGTGCTCGACTCGAAGAAGCGCCCGGGCGCGTGGACGCGGACGTTCGACTCGAACCTCTACGACCAGGCCGCGGTCGGCTGGAAGTTCACGCCAACGGGCCTGCAGTCGGCGGAGCCGAACGAGGCGAAGCGAGTGAGGATCTACGACACCACGAACCTCGGCTACGGCAACCAGGGCCACATCTACGGCGATGACCTCACCGCGGAAGAGCGCCTCGCCGTGCTCGAGTATCTGAAGACGCTCTAGTCGTCGAGGCGTCGACTCATGAGCGCTTCGAACCCAATGCATGGCTGGTGGAGGGTTCAGGGCCGCAGGTTCCTGCTCGCGGCGCTGACGACGGCGCTCGCGGTGGTCGTTGCCGGGTGGTTCTCCGGTGCGCGCGAGATCATGCACGGCGTCTTGATCTCGATCGCCGTCCTCGCGCTGCTTCCGTTCGCGATCATCGCGGGCGTGGTGTTCCTGATGCTCGTTGCAGGACTCGTGTTGACCGCACCGGCGCTGGTCGGCGGCGACGCGCCCGATCTCGAGATCGTGAGCGACGCCGGTACACCGCTCGCAGATGCCGGCGTCGGCATGGTCGGTCCCTACTACCGATTCCTCGGTCGACGCCGGCATCCGATGTTCTGGGGGATTCCCGCGGGTGCGCTGCTCGGCAGCCTCGTGTTGTGGGGTCTGATCGCGCTGATCATCGTGCCCGGCGAGGCGCGCACCGTGAAGCGGCTCGCCGATGCGAACCTGGCGCTCGAGCGCGTCTACAAGGAGACAGGCCGCGTGCCCGAGCCCGAGGCGAATGGACAGGTCGTGCTCGCTGGCCGCATCGTCGAGGACGGGTACGGTCGTCCACTGCATTACGTGGTCAGCGGTCCGTGGAAGCTTCAGTCCTGGACGCTGACGTCCATCGGCTTCGATCCCGACGACGCGAGCGATGATCTCTGCCTCGCCGGCCAGACGACGATCGTGAAGTGGGCCGAGCGCGTGCGGACGGCCGCGAAGCTGCTCGAGGAGATCACGAAAGGCAAGGCGTCGCTCGAAGATCGTCTCGCCGGGATCGACGCGCTGAGGTGTCGCGGCTCGGCGGCGCGTACCGCGCCATGAGCGCGTGCCGCGATCGGTGACGTACCGTGTTACGTCTGTCCGCCAGATCGTATGGCCAAGATGATCCGAACGTCGCTTTCGATCGCCCTCGTCCTGGCGCTGGCTGGCTGCAAGAAGGAGCCGCGTGGGAAGGGCCAGGCCGAGGCCGACATGGCGAAGATGCAGGAGCTCACCGACCAGATGTGCGCCTGCAGGAGAACCGACAAGGCGTGCGCCGATCGCGTCCAGGACGCCATGACGAAGTACTCCATCGACATGGCGGCGCAGTCATCGAGCGTGCGCGATATCAAGCCGACCGCGGCCGAGATGAAGAAGATGACCGAGCTGGGACAAAAGTACGCCGAGTGCATGACCGCGGCGGTGACCCAACCCGAACCGCTGCCGCCCTCACCGGAGCCGGTCCCGCCAGCCACGCCGTGGACGCCCGCGGAGGTGAAGGCCCCGGCGACCGTCGAACAGCTCCTTGCCGCGGCGCGCGCGTGGGCACCAGGCGTGGATGATCAGTTCCGGATCGCCGACCTCGAGGCGTTCTATGTCGATGCCGACGGGATCGTCGACGCGGACAGCGGGCGGGTCACCATCGAGCCTGGCCTCGCGCCGCCCGGCCAGGAGGACGACCCGAAGCGCCGCACGGGTGCACCGGTCAAGCCGTCTGCCGCCCGATCGACCGCATGCCTCGAGGTGTCGTGGACCGCCGAGAACGGCTGGGCTCGGTCGCCGCGCTCGCGCTGCTTCGACGCCCTCACACCATTCCCGCGCTGCACCGTGGCGGCGATCTGGAAGCGTGCGATCGCGAAGGGCGCGCCGGCGGATGCGCTCGCGGTGCTCAAGCTGCGAGAAGGCGCGCCGCGGCGCTGGTCGTTCGCGATCAAGGACCAGCCGCGCAACGTCGACATTCGCTACTCGTTCGACGACGACTGCGAGCTGGCGGTCGAGAAGCCCTGACGCGGATCGCGCGGATCGGCGATCTCGCAGACGTAGCGACACCGTGAGCGGGTCGCAGCAGTCACTACAATCTCGAATACCGAGGGATCCAGGGACGTTTGATCACCGACGTACCGTGTTACGTCTGCGGGCACCGTATGGACAAGATCGTCGTCGAAGGTGGCAATCGCTTGGTCGGCACCATCCCGATCAGCGGGGCCAAGAACGCAGCGCTCCCGCTGCTCGCTGCCGCGTTGCTTCCGTCCGGTTCCTCCACGTTCCGGAACGTCCCCCAGCTCGCCGACGTCAAGACGATGGCGAAGCTGCTCCGCATGCTCGGCTGGACCGTCGACGGCGACAAGTCGACGTACACGATCGCGCCACCGACCGGAAAGAAGAAGCCCAAGCTCGAAGCGCCGTACGAGCTCGTCAAGACGATGCGAGCGAGCGTGCTGGTGCTCGGCCCGCTCGTCGCCCGCTACGGTCGCGCGCGCGTCTCGCTACCCGGCGGCTGCGCGATCGGCGCTCGTCCGATCGATCAGCACCTCAAGGGCCTCCAGGCGCTCGGCGCGAAGGTCACGCTCGATCACGGCTATGTCGAGGTCGAGGCGAAGCGGCTCAAGGGGGCGACGATCGTCCTCGACATGCCGACCGTGACCGGCTGCGAAAATCTCATGATGGCAGCGGCGCTCGCCAAGGGCCGCACGACGCTCGAGAACGCGGCGCGTGAGCCCGAGATCGAGGAGCTCGCGACCGTCCTCAAC
>JACCQV010000821.1 GCA_013813945.1 Deltaproteobacteria bacterium
CTCGTCGCGAACCACCGAGGTCTGCCCCGGCATCCGCACGAGCGCCGGCGTGACGTAGAAGCCGTCACCGAGTCCGGGCAGCGCGACGCGCGCACCGCCGGTGACCTCGCCGCCTTCCGTGCGGGCGCGGTTCAGCGCGACCTGCATGGCCTCGAACGCTGCGCCATCGATCAGGGGACCGACGAGGGTCTTCGCCTCGCGCGGATCGCCGACGCGAATCTGACCGTAGGCGCGCTCGACGCGCGAGAGCAGCTCGCTGCGGATCGACTCGTGGACGATCAGCCGACGCAGCGTCGTGCAGCGCTGTCCGCACGTGCCGGCCGCGGAGAACAGGATCGCGCGGGTCGCGAGCTCGAGATCTGCCGTCGGGGTGACGATCATCGCGTTGTTGCCGCCGAGCTCGAGGAGGACGCGGCCAAACCGTGCCGCGACGCGAGGCGCGACGGCGCGGCCCATGCGCGTGGAGCCGGTGGCACTGACGAGCGTGACGCGCGGATCGTCGACGAGGATCGCGCCTTGCGTGACGTTGCCGATCACGATCTCCGAGAGTCCGCTCGGGGCCGGTACCCCCGACGAAGCGAACCTGGCGACCGCGCGGGCGAAGATCGCGCCGCACGCGAGCGCGGTCAGCGGTGTCTTCTCCGACGGCTTCCACACGACGGCGTCGCCACACACGACGGCGAGCGCGAAGTTCCACGCCCACACGGCGACCGGGAAGTTGAACGCACTGATCACGCCGACCACGCCGAGCGGATGCCAGGTCTCGCTCATCCGGTGGCCCGGGCGCTCCGACGCAATGGTCAGGCCGTAGAGCTGGCGCGACAGGCCACACGCGAAGTCGCAGATGTCGATCATCTCCTGGACCTCGCCGCGTGCCTCGGCCGTGATCTTGCCGGCCTCGATCGTGACCAGCACAGCGAGCGCGTCCTTGCTCGCGCGCAGCTCCTCGCCGAACAGCCGGATCAGCTCGCCGCGGCGTGGTGCCGGCACGGTGCGCCAGACCAGGAACGCCTCGTGCGCGCGGCCGATCGCCGCGGTCACGGCACCGGCCTCGTGCGATCGCAGGCGCGCGGTGACCGAACCATCAATCGGCGAGCGCGCGATCAGGTCTCCGTCGGTGAGAGCCGTAGGATCGAGATCGAGCGCACGCAGCGCGGCAGTGACGTCCATGCCGCGGACATACCGCGACTGAGCCGCGGGGATCGAGGATTCGCGCGCGCGAAGCAAGCGCGAAGCTACCCCTACGGCGAAGGAACCCCTTCGGCGGGCGGCACGGAGACCGAAGCTACGGGTTCGGCGCGGGCGGAGGCGTCGGGACCGGCGTCGGCGGTGCGGGGGCCGGCGTGGGGGGCGCCTTCTCGGCAGCGCCACCCTTCATGCCATCGACGCGCTGGATGATGTGAATGCCGAACGTCGTCTTGACGGCACCGACCTCACCGGGCTTGAGGCGCAGCGACAGGTTCTTGAACGGCTCGACCAGGCCGGCGTCGGGCGTGACGTCGTACTCCTTGCCGTCGGCTGCAGAGCCCGGATCCTCGGACAGCTCCTTCATGAGCGGCTCGATCTTCGCGCCGCCCTTGATCTTGGCCATCGTGTCCTTGACCAGCTTCTCGAGCTCCGCGCGCGTGCGCTTGGTGCCGCGCGGATCCTCCGCGTGGACCTCGGTCCAGCCGAGGAGGATGTGCTTTACCTTCGCGGTCTGGGTCGCGACCGGGCGAGCGAGGATGTCCTTCGACTCGAGGTTGTCCGGCGGCGGTGGCGGCAAGCGCTTGATGACGTGCCAGCCAAACGGGGACTTCACGAGACCGACCTCGTTCTCCTTGAGCCGGAGCGCCAGCTTCTTGAACGGCTCGACCATCGGGGCGTCGGAGCTGACGTCGTAGACCCGCGCATTGTCCTTGGATCCCGGATCGTCCGAGTGCGCCTTCATCAGCGCTGCCATGTCGCCGTTCGCGCGAACCTTGCCGAGCACCTCGGTGGCGAGCTTGTCGGCCTCCTCCTTGGAACGGGTCGCGGTGCGCGCGGCGGGGGCGCCCTTCCAGCCGATCAAGACGTGCTGGACCCGGACGGTCCCGGTCTCTGCCGTGGGGCGGTTCATGATCTCCGACGACTCGAGCGGGTCCGGCGGCGGCGGCGTCACGCGGATCATGACGTGGTAGCCGTAGTCGGTCTTGACGATCCCGACCTCGTTCATCATCAGCCGCAGTGCGAGCTGCTTGAACTCGGGCACGAAGCCGGTCTTCTCGTTGACCTCGTAGGGCTCACCGCTCTGCGAGCCGGGATCCTCCGAGAGCTCTTTGACCAGGGCGTCGACCTGCTTGGGGTCCGCCTTGAGCTTGCCGGCGACTTCCTGGGCGAGCTTGGCCGCCTCGTCGTTCGTCCGCTTCTGCGCGCGCGGATCCATCTGGCCGCGATACGCAGCCGACAGGTCCTTCCAGCCGATGAGGACGTGCTTGACCTGGACCTCGGCGGACGTCTCCTTGCGGGCGAGGATGTCCTTGCTGTCGAGATCCTTCGCCGGTGTGGCCGGAGGCGCGTGCGGATCGACGGGCGCGGGATTGCCCGGCTTGGTCGTCGATGGCGCGGCCGTCGTGTGCGACATCGGCCGCTCCGACATCAGCGTGTCGAGGCGAGACTTCTCGTTCGTTTTACAGCCGAGCGCGAGGCCGGCGAGAACAGGCAGGAGGAGCAGCGAGCTCGTATGGCGGGTACGCGTCATCGGCCGGCATCCTAGCCGGTTTGGCCCTAGTGCAAAGGCTCCATGGGCATCGTCTGCGCTTGCGAGAGCTCTCTGGCGACCGCCGGTAAGCGTCCGAAGGCCTCCTTGTCGAGCGCCTTCTCCATCGCATCGCTCGCACGCACGACGCCGGCGATCACGAGCTTCTCGAGGGAGCTGTCCATGGTCTGCATGCCCTCGGAGAGACCCGACTGGATGAAGCTCCCGATCTGCTGGGTCTTCCCCTCGCGGATGAGCGAGGTCAGGGCGAGGCTGCCTAGCAGGATCTCGTGCGCAGCGACGCGCCCCGTCCGATCGGCCTTCGGGATCAGCTGCTGCGCCACGACCCCGACCAGCGAGTCTGCGAGAAGCCCGCGGACCTGCGCCTGCTGATCCGCCGGGAACGCGTTGACGTAGCGGTCGATCGTCGCAGCAGCCGAGTTGGTGTGGACGGTGGCGTAGATCAGGATCCCGAAGCTCGCGAGCTGGAGCGCCGCCTTCATCGTCTCTGCGCCGCGGAGCTCGCCGACGAGGATGATGTCTGCATTCTCGCGTCCCGCGCTGCGGATCGCGTCGAGGAACGTCGGCACGTGCTCGCCGACCTCCTTGTGCGTGATGAAGCACTTCTGCGGCGTGTGGACGAACTCGACCGGGTCCTCGATCGTCAGGATGTGCCCGGATCTGGATGCGTTGATGTGATCGATCATCGCGGCCAGCGTGGTCGACTTGCCGCTGCCAGTCGGTCCGGTGACGAGCACCAGCCCGGCACGGATCTCGGAGAGCTTGCGGATGCCGGCCGGCACGTTGAGCTTGTCGAGCGAGAGGATCTTGGTCGGGATCGCGCGGAACACGGCGCCCGTTCCGGTCAGCTTCTTCATGTAGTTCGCGCGAAACCGCGCCGCGGTGCCGTGGGCGTGCGCGAAGTCGAGGTCACCTGTCGTCGTGAAGGTTGTCCGCTGGTTCGCCGACAGCAGGGGCATCAGCAGCGCTTCGATGTCCGCGCTCGACAGCACGCGTTGATCGTCCGCGACGAGCTCACCACGGACTCGCAGCATCGCGGGATATCCGGGCGACAGATGGAGATCGGAGCCTCCCTTGGCGAGCAGCCGATCGAACAGCGCGTCGATGGCGTTCACGAATAACCAGCCTTCTTGAGCGTCGTGGCCAGCTCGCGCTTGTTCTCGGTCGCTGCCACCGCGGTGTCGACCGTGATCCGTCCCGTCTTGACGAGCTCGGTCAGCGAGTCATCGAACCGCAACATCCCGAACGCGCGGCCGCGCTGCATGAGGTTCGGCAGCTGGTAGAGCTTGTCGTCGCGGATCATCTGGGACAGCGGCAAGCAGCCGGTGAGCAGCTCGACCGCAACGATGACGCCCTTGCCATCCGCCGACGGCAGCAGGCGCTGTGACACGATCGCGCGCAACGCGCCCGCGATCGACGCGCGGACC
>JACCQV010000927.1 GCA_013813945.1 Deltaproteobacteria bacterium
GCTCGCTCCGCGTTCGCTCGAGGTCGGCGGCGGCGTCATCATGTTCGGTGGCGAAGGGGAGCCCGGCATGGTCGATCTCAAGGTGACCGGCGGCATCAGCAAGGAAGGCCCCGGCTCGCTGACAGGCACGATCGGCAGCATCGACACGACGATCAAGGATCTGCGCCTCGGACCGCTCCTGCTCACGGCAGACCGGCTCCACTTCGACGGCCTCGATCAGCTCGAGGTCACGTTCGACGGCTTCACGCCGTCCGAGGTGACGATGGTGATCCATCGCGTCACGGCGACGAACCTCGCGCTCCGCGTCGGCGGCCACCGCTGAGCCCGAGAAGGTGATCGCTAGCCCGGTCGCGTCATGTCTTCGGGCTTGACCCACGCATCGAACTGCTCCCCCGTCACCGCCCCGAGCTCGATCGCCGCATCGCGCAGATTCGTCCCCTTCTCGTGCGCATGCTTCGCAATCTTCGCGGCCTTGTCGTAACCGATATGCGGCGCGAGCGCGGTGACGAGCATCAGGCTGCCATCGAGCTTGCGCTTGATCTCGACGCGGTTCGGCTCGATCCCACGCGCGCAGTGCTCGTCGAACGACGCGCAAACATCGCCGAGCAGCCGGATCGACTGCAGTGCGTTGTGCGCGATCAGCGGCTTGAACACGTTGAGCTCGAAGTTTCCGCTCGCCGCACCGATCGAGATCGCGACGTCGTTGCCGAGCACCTGGGCGCACACCATGGTCATCGCCTCGCACTGCGTCGGGTTGACCTTGCCCGGCATGATCGAGCTTCCCGGCTCGTTCTCGGGAATCGTCAGCTCACCGAGGCCGCTGCGCGGGCCACTCGCGAGCCAGCGCACGTCGTTCGCGATCTTGATGAGGCTGGTAGCGAGCGCCTTGATCGCGCCGTGGCACGCGACGATCGCATCATGTGATGCCAGCGCGGCGAACTTGTTGCGCGCGGTGACGAACGGCCGCTTCGTCAGCTCGGCGATCTTCGCCGCAACACGAACGGCGTACTCGGGATGAGCATTGAGACCGGTACCGACCGCCGTGCCGCCGAGCGCGAGCTCGTGGATCGGAGGCAGTGTGGCTCGCACGGCGGCGATGCCATGATCGAGCTGCGCGACCCATCCGCTGATCTCCTGGCCGAGGGTGAGCGGCGTCGCATCCTGAAGGTGCGTGCGGCCGATCTTGACGATGTCGGCGAACGCCTGCGCCTTGGCATCGAGGGTCTCGCGCAGCTGCATGACGTGGGGCAGCAGGTGCGAATCGATCCTCGCCGCGATCGCGATGTGCATCGCGGTCGGGAACACGTCGTTCGAGCTCTGCGACATGTTGACGTGATCGTTGGGGTGCACCGGCTTCTTCGAGCCGCGTGCTCCGCCGGCAAGCTCGATTGCCCGGTTCGAGATCACCTCGTTGACGTTCATGTTGGTCTGGGTGCCGCTGCCGGTCTGCCAGATGACGAGCGGGAACTCCGCCTCGTGACGGCCGGCGATCACCTCGTCGGCGGCCTGCGCGATCAGCGTTGCGATGTCCGCGGGCAGGAGGCCAAGCTCCTGGTTGACGAGCGCGGAGGCCTTCTTGATCGTCGCGAGCGCGCCGATCAGAGCTCGCGGCATCCGCTCGGTACCAATCCGGAAGTTGCCGATCGAGCGCTGCGTCTGCGCGCCCCAGTAGCGCACGTCCTCGACCTCGACCGTGCCCATGCTGTCGCTCTCGGTGCGCGTCGTCGTCATGGACGAGGCTTACCACCTCGGCGAATCAGATGTCGTCGTCGGTGTGGGCAGCATGGCCGCCCTGGGCCCGCAGCTGCATCACGCGCGCGTTGACGTCCGCGAAGCCCGGGTCGCGCTTGAGCACCATCTCGAAGTAGTAGAGCGCCTCGCCGAGGTCACCGATCGCTTCGTACGTGCATGCGATCTCGTAGTAGAGCGACTGGCGCTCACGCTCGGTGGGCTCCGCGTGGAGACCCTGCTTGAACTCGTGGATCGCCTCGGACATGTTGTTCTGCTCGCGCTGGCAGAGGCCGATCATCACGCGGCAGCCACACTCGCGGCCGGGAGCGCGCAGCGCCTTCTGGAACGCCTTGATGGCCTCGTCCATGAGGCCCATCTCCTTGTAGGCGAGGCCGAGGTCGTAGTGCGTCTCGCCGTCGCTCTCGTCGAGCGGCTTCTCGAGCATGACGGTCGGCTGCCGCTTCTTCGGTTTCGGCGGGGCCTGATGCTCGATCGAGTCGATCTCCTCGATGTCGTCGATCGGGACCTCCTCGATCTCGTCGAGGTCGAGCGCGTCGGTGCCGCCGGCCTGCATCTCCTGCTCGATCGAATCGGCCGGGACGTCGATCGGATCCTCCGCGCCGCCCATCAGCATCTCGACGTCGCGCAGCTTGTTGAGGATCAGCGGGTGATTCGGATAGCGCTCGAGGAGAACGTGCAGGACGTCGATCGCCTCGGGATACATCCCCTGTCCCGAGTAGAAGTCGGCTTCGTCGAGATCGTCCTCGACGAGGCTCTCCGCTCGCGGCGGCTGCTCGACGACGTCGCCATCGTCGAACTCGTGAGCACTGGTGTCGACCGCGTGGGCGGCGGTGGGATCGTACGGCGGCGTCTGCACGGACTCGGTGCCGTACGGGTCGTAGCTGCCCGACACCGAGAGTGCGTCGCCCGGATCGTAGCCGGCGCTCGTGGTCTCGGTGCCGTCTTGCACGGCCTGGTCGAACCGGCGCGCCTCGTCGGGATCGAACGGAAGGTCTTCACCGGCCGAGGTGCGGTTCGCCATCTCGGCGGCGACTTCGTGGTCGATCTCGTCACCGAGCTCGCCATCGTCGAGCTGACGATCGACGGCGTACGCTGCCGCCTCGTTGTTCCAGCCGGGCGCATCGACTTCGATGGGGTCGTCGAGCTCGTCGGACTGGGACGTATCGACTCCGAAGTTCTGCTCGCTCGGGCGCTGGGGCGGCCGGCTCGGCGCGGGACTGCCGTGAGCGACGCGTCCGATCAGCTCGTGTGGATCGAACTCGTCGATCGAATCACGCGGTGAGCCACCACGGGCGATGCCCATCGGCCGCTGACCACCACCGTGGCGCGGCGCATCGTCGAGCGCGAGCTCCTCGAGATCGGCATCGACGGCGGCGACTCCACCCGCGCTGAGGCCGTACTCGACCTCGGCCGAGACCGAGCTCATGCGCGCGACGCGCAGACGGAAGCGACGCGCGAGATCGAAGGCACCGGTGTGCGTGCCGTTGATCGCGAGGAGCTCCTGGAGATAGCCCTCCGCGCGATCGGGATCGCTCGGCGCGATGACCTCGGCGAGCTTGAGCAGCTCGACCTCGGCCTCTTGCTCGCGTCCCTGCGAGACGAAGATGTCCTTGAGTCGCTCGTGCGCCTCGACGTTCTCGGGATCGAGCGTGAACACGCGGCGCAGGTGATCGACGGCCTTCTGGTGCAGGCCATACTTCACGTAGACGTCGGTCTCGGCGAGGATCTTCGAGATCTCATCGGCGTGCTGCTCGCCGGCGGCGGACATCTGGCGCTGATCCGGCGCCGGTTCCATGTCCGCCGAGAAATCGGCGTCGTCGTACTCCGGCAGCGCGAAGTCGACGCCCGACATGCTCTGCTCGTCGATGAGCGGCATCGAACCGGTCATGTTCGCCGAGAGGCTCGGGACCGCCGGGATGTCACCGGTGATGTTGAACTTCGCGCCGCCCGCGGCTGCGCGGAGCGGTGGCGGAAGCGGAGTCGCCGGTCGTGTCGGAGGAACCGGAGGACGCGCAGGCAGCGGCGTCGCGGCCGCGGGTCCGAGGAACTCGATCGCGTCCGGATCCTTGGGAACGAACTCGAGGATCTTGCGGAAGACCTCGCCGGCCTTGTCCTTCTGCTTGTTCTCGACGTGAACGCGCGCGAGCTCCTTGAGCACGCTGACGGTCTTTGCCTTCTGGTCGAGTGCCTGGAACGCTTGCGCCAGGAGGCCGAGCGTCTCGACGTCGCGTGGGTCCGCCTTGAAGCATGCCTGGAGCTTCTGCAGTGCGCGCCGCGGATCGTTGCGACGGAGATAGAGGCTCGCGAGCTCCCGGTTCAGCGCGTGGTTGTCGGGCTTGTGCCACAGCAGGCGCTCCGCAACCTTGAGGAAGTCATCCTGACGGCCCTGCCGGCGCAGCTGCTCGCACGCGACCTGGAACTCGTTGGCCGCGTCCTCGACGATGCCTTCCTTCGAGTACAGCTCGGCGAGCTTGATGCGCGTCGCGATGTTCTCGGGATCGAGATCGACGAGCTTCTTGACGGTCGCGAGCGCTTCCTTCGTGTTGCCTTCGCGATGGAAGTGCGCGGCGACGGACTCGAAGTGCTGCATCGCATCGGACATCAGTCCGAGCTGACGGTAGAGCTCGGCGAGCTTGAGGATGACGTCGACGAGCCGCGGGTCGAGCTTGAGGATCTGCTTGTAGACCGCGACGGCTTTGAGGAAGAAACCTTGCTCGTGATAGAAGCGCGCGACCTTGAGATAGGTCTCGATCGCCTCCTGCTTCCCGCCCTTCTTGGCGTAGAGGTCGCCGATCTTCAGCCAGACGCGGACGTCCTTCGGATCCTCCTGGACGATCCGGAGGTACTCCTTGACGGCTTTATCGATCTGTCCCTTGTCGACAAATTTGCGCGCCGCATCCATGACCTTTTCTTTGTTAAAGGCCACGGGGTTACTGACGGCTCCTGGTGCGGGGCATCACAGGTTCTTGACGGGTACAGGGCGCACGGAAATATGCGCCCCGCATTCGAAAATCGTACGGCCCGGCGAGCCAGTGGGTCAAGGAAAAGCACGAGCATTTCCCGTGCGTTGCGCAGGCGCCGGCGCACATGTGATCGCGGGTCGGCGGGGTCCGGATTCGGCTTAGAGCGCGGCTGCTCGAATGGTCAGGCAGCGGAGGGCCGCTCGGCGAGCAGGCGGCCGACAAACCCGGTATCGAACTCGCCGCGAATGAACTCGGGGTTGTTGATGATCCGCCGCAAGAACGGGATGTTGGTCCGAATGCCCTCGACGACCATCTCGTCGAGACAGCGCCGTGCGCGGCGAATGGCGGCCGGGCGATCAACGTCGTGAACGATCACCTTGGCGAGCAGCGAGTCGTAGTTCGGCGGAACGACGTAGCCCGCATACACATGCGTATCTACACGTACACCGAGCCCACCCGGCATGTGCAGCGCCGTGATCTTGCCCGGCCAGGGCGCGAACGACACCGGATCCTCGGCGTTGATCCGCAGCTCGATCGCGTGGCCGCGCGGCTTGCGCCCTTCCTCGATGTTCCACGACAGCGGCTCGCCCGCGGCGATCTTGATCTGCTCGCGCACGAGATCGAGACCCGTGACGAGCTCGGTCACCGGATGCTCGACCTGCAGCCGCGTGTTCATCTCCATGAAGTAGAAGCTGCCGTCGGTGTCGAGCAGGTACTCCATCGTGCCGACGTTCGTGTAGCCGATCGCCGCGATCGCCTTCACCGACGCATCGCACATCGCTTTGCGGGTCGCATCGGACAGCGCGGCGCTCGGCGCCTCTTCGATCACCTTCTGGTGGCGGCGCTGGATCGAGCACTCGCGCTCGTTGAGGTGTGTGTAGTGGCCGTGCTTGTCGCCGATCACCTGGATCTCGATGTGGCGCGGCCTCTCGCAGTACCGCTCCATGAACATCTCGGGATTGCCGAACGCGGCCTGCGCCTCGGTGCGTCCCGCCGACCATGCGTCGAGGAGCTTCGACTTCTCGAAGACGATCTTCATGCCGCGTCCACCACCGCCGGCGCTCGCCTTGAGGATCACGGGGAAGCCGATCTTCTCGGCCGCCTCGAGGAGCTGCATTTCGTCGTGGATGCCCGCGGTGCCCGGCAGCATCGGAACGCCCGCCTTGGCCATCGCCTCGCGCGCGCGGATCTTGTCGCCCATCAGGCGCATCGCATCGGGCGAGGGACCGATCCAGGTCAGCTTGCACTTGCGACAGACCTCGGCGAAGTCGGCGTTCTCCGAGAGAAAGCCATAGCCGGGGTGGATCGCATCCGCACCGGTCACCTCGGCGGCCGAGATGATCATCGGCACGTTGAGATAGCTCTTTGCCGACGGCGGCGGACCGATGCACACGGCCTGATCGGCGAACTTCACGTGGAGCGCGTCAGCATCGGCGGTCGAGTGCACGGCGACGGACTCGAGGCCGAGCTCCTTGCACGCGCGGATCACGCGGAGTGCGATCTCACCGCGGTTGGCAACCAGGACCTTGCGGAACATCTGCGTCTCGCCTACGGCGCGATCTTGAACAGCGGCTGACCGTACTCGACGGGCGCGCCATCTTCGACGAGGATTCCGGTGACGGTGCCGGAGACATCCGCCTCGATCTCGTTCATCAGCTTCATCGCCTCGACGATGCAGAGCACGGCGCCCTTCTCGATCCGGTCGTTGAGCGTCACGTAGTTCGGCGAGTCCGGGTTCGGCTTGCGATAGAACGTGCCGACGAACGGCGAGGTCACGAGGTGCGACTTGTCGTCGACGATCGCGACCACAGGCGCGGTGGCATGCGCTGCGCTGCCGGCCACGAGCTGCGGCGCCGCCATCTGCATCGGCATGTGCATCTGCATGGGTGCCCCGACCGAGACGGCCGCCTCGCGGCGCACGGTGACCGTCGTTCCGTTGGTCTCGACGACCAGCTCGGTCAGGTGGTGATCGGTGACGATCTGCGCGAGCCCGCGGGCCATCGCAACCACGTCTTCCGAACCGGCTTGATCAGCGTCGTCCTTGCCTTTTTTGGCCATCGCGAACGGTAGCTTCCACATGCGATAGGGCCGCGTCCAGTCCCAGGTAGTAGCTTTGTGCCCCGAAGCCCGAGATCTGTCCGATGCACTTCGCGGCGGTCAACGATTCCTGGCGAAACGCCTCGCGGGCGTGGAGGTTCGAGAGGTGGACCTCGACGGTCGGCAGCGCCACGGCCTCGAGGGCATCGCGGATCGCCACGGACGTGTGCGTGTAGCCGCCCGGATTGATCACGATGGCGTCGGCCCAGCCGCGCGCGCGCTGGATCAGGTCGACCAGCTTGCCCTCCATGTTCGACTGGGCAGACC
>JACCQV010000931.1 GCA_013813945.1 Deltaproteobacteria bacterium
CTACTCCGTGTCAGGCTCACGAGACGTGCGGCCCCGCAGCGCCATCTTGCTCGCCATCGCCATCGTGTACGTGGTCGCGAACTGGATCCCGTTCGGTGGCACGGCCCTCTATCCGCTGACCCTGTTCACCACCTGGGTCCACGAGATGGGTCACGGACTCACGGCGCTCATGATGGGTGGCTCGTTCGAGTACCTGGAGATCAACCGCAACGCCGGTGGTCTCGCCCACTGCGGGGCAGCGAGCGGCTGGCCCGAGGCAATGGTCGGCGCCGGCGGCCTGCTTGCTCCGCCGATCCTCGGCGCTGCGATCATCGCATTCGTCCATGGGCCTCGCCGGGCGCGGATCCTGCTCGCGGCGCTCGCCGGTGCGCTCGTGCTGTCCGTGATCATCTACGTCCGCTCTGCCGCTGGCGTCATCGCGATGCCGATCGTGGCGGCTGCACTCGGCTGGTCAGCGTGGCGCGGCTTCGCGGAGAACCCGGAGCGGCGGGTCGTGCTCGCGCAGATCCTGGGCGTGATCCTGGCGCTCGACACATTGACCCGCATGGTGTCCTACGCGTTCACGACCAGCGTGACCGTCGACGGCAAACCGTCGGCTTCCGATATCCAGATCATCACGAACGAGATCGGCGGCAGCCACATCCTGTGGGGGATGGCGATCACCGGGATCGCGGTTGGTCTGCTCGTCGTTGCCTCGTGGTGGGCCTGGCGTCGCCCGGTCAGAGCTCCACACGCTCGAGATCTGCCCACGTCCGCCCCGCCTCGACCCCCACGATGAGCGGTACCTCCAGCGCGAAGGCGTTGCGCATCGCTGCGCTCGTCACGCGCGCGGCGGTCTCGAGCTCCGCTTCCGGGACCTCGAACAGCACCTCATCGAGGACCTGCAGGAGCGGCACGGCTCCGAGCCCCTCTCGAATCAGCGCGCGGTCCGCTTCGAGCAGCGCGCGCCGCGAGACGTCGGCGACCGAGCCCTCATGCGTTGCACGACGGGCAAGTCGTTCGGCGTACGACCGGTCGTGCGGATCCAGCGACTCGAGTCCGCCGATCGGCCAGCGCCGGCCCGCGATCGTGACGATGTAGCCGCGCTCGCGCGCCAGGCGCAGCTGCTCGTCCTGAAACGCACGAACCAGCGCGTAGCGTCGATCGAACCGCGCGATCAACTCCTTCGCCTCGGCGGCGGGCACTCCGAGCTGCAGTGCGAGCGCACTCGCACCCTGGCCGGCGAACGTCGCGAAGTTGACGACCTTGCCGATCTGCCGGTCCTCGGTCGTGATCGCGTCGACGGGTCTCTCGAGCACCGCCGACGCGGTCAACGCGTGCATGTCGGCCCGGCTGCGCAGCGGCTCGACGAGCGCTGGATCCTTGGTCAGGTGAGCGAGCACGTAGAGCCCGAGCTGGTTGAAGTCTACCGACATCAAGAGCCGCCCCGGTGGAGCGACGAAGGCGCGCCGGATCATCGCCATCTCCGGCGTCCGGCCGGGCACGCGACCGAGGTCGGGATTGGTGTTGATCAGATGCCCCGAGAACGAGCGAGCCGGGTGGAATCGCGAATGCACGCGGCCGTCGTCAGCGATGCAACGCCGCAGTGCGATCACCCAGCTGTCGCGAAGCCGCCGCAGCAACCGCCAGCGGATCACGAGTGGCACGATCGGGTGCGCATGCTCGATCTTCTCCAGCGCCTCGGTCGCGGTGCTCCACCCGGTCTTGGTGTGGCTCGCGATCGGGAGCTTCAGCTCCTCGAACAGCACCGCACCGAGTTGCTTGGTCGAGTTGATGTTGAACGTATGGCCCGCGTAGCCCTCGATCTGCTGCGCAAGCTCTGCTTCGATCACAGCGAACGCCTGCTCCGCCTGTTCGAGGGCAGCCGGGTCGACGATCAAGCCGGTGAGCTCCATCCGCACGAGCGTCTCGGACAGTGCGAGGTACTCCGCGAGCAGGACCTGGTCGACGTCGGGCGCGAGCGCGCGCCACACGGCTGCGGTCGTCGTCGCCGCGAGACCGGCCGCGTCCGCCGCACGCTCGACGGGCAACGCGGCCCACGCCTTCCGCTTCTGGCCGACGCCGCGCACAGCATCTTCCGGTGGCAGCGCTCGACCGAGCACGTGCTTGGCGATCAGCGGGAGATCATGCGGGGCCCAGTTGCTCGGCTGCGTCAGGTGCGACGCGCAAGCCGAGTCGCCAACGATTCCGGCGAGCCTCACGCCGGCGTGGCGGAGCGCGACCGTGGTGCCGACGAGATCATGACCGACCTTGCGCGCGGTCGCGTCCTCGAGCCAGAGCAGGAGTGCGGCCCACGCGGCGCCGCCGGCAGGCACGTACGAGGCGTCGGTGCCGCCTGGCGCAAGCGCGATGCCCGCCAGCGCGCCGGCATCCTCGATCAACGCATGCACGGCGACCGGATCGGTCCCGAGCCTGGCGAGCAGCGCGGTCACCGACTCCGCGGTGTCACAGACCGCGACCTGGATCGAGTCTCCCTCCGCGACAAGCAGCTCGACGAACCCAAGCCGATCGAAGATCTCGTTGAGCACGGCCGCGGTGGGCTCCACGTACGGTCCATCGTCGAGCGGCTTCGGCAGTGCGCGCTTCGTGTCGAGCCTTGCCCGCGCGATCTCCGCCGGCAGCTGTTCGCGCGCTGCTCGCAACGCGTTTCCGAGTCGACCCTTGATCCCGTCGATCGCGGCCACTGCTGCCTCGATCGAGCCGTGGGTCTCGAGCAGCGTCGTTGCCCCTTTTGCACCGATCCCGGCAACTCCGGGCAACGTGTCCTCGTCGCCGACCAGCGCGAGCCACTCGGCGACGTGCTCGGGGGGCACGGCAAACCGCTTGTGCACGATCTCGGTCGTGTACCGCGTGTCCTTGTTCGCGTCGTACCACCACAGCTGATCGTTGACGAGCTGCGCATAACGCTTGTCGACCCCGACGACGATCGCGTCATCCCCTCGGTCGAGCGCCGCGCACGCGTAGGACGCGACCACGTGCACCTCGTCGGGTGCAACGACCACGTGCATCCCGAGAGCTTCGAGCAACCCGGGGAGCGAGCCGAGCTGCGCCGCGAGGATCGCGGGCTGCAGCGTCTGCGCCGCATTCGCGTCGATCACCGCGATCGCTCGCGCCGGCTGCTTGAACGCGAGCACCCGTCGGATCGCCCGCGCCACCGCGAACAGCCCGTTGACCGGCTCGCCGGCGCGCGACATTCGATCCGTGGGCACGAGCAGGAAGCCTCGCGCCAGGACGTTCGTTGCGGAGACGACCAGCGTCCGATCGGACATGACTAGTTGTTCGGGGCGCCGTTGGTGATCCAGTCGCGAACGAGCTGCAGCTGCGCGGGCGAGAACGCCGGGGCGGTCTTCGGCATCCGGCTCCCGGTCATACATGGACCGCTTCCCTGCAGCTTGAACATCAGGTAGCTCTGCTCGGGAGCGCCGGGGTTCACGAGCTGCGTCGACGGACACTGCTGGCTCGCCACCCCGACCAGTGCGGCGTGCGAGACCGCTGCCGTGAGATTCAAGCGCGCTTGTGGCGTCACGTTGTCGTGGCAGGCGTTGGTGACGCACTTCGCGGCCCACAGCGGCTGAATCTGCGACGCATAGCTCACGGCCTGCGGCGGCCCGGTGACGGCAAAGATGCCCGACGAACCGGTTCCCGACTGCGGTGGTGAGCTGGCATCGGTGCACGTCACCTGCGCGACATAGCCGTCCGACGGCGACACCGTTGCCAGCGTCCATGGTGTCATCGTTGCGGCACCAGAGAGAGCGGCGACATCGAGAGCGATCGGAATCGTGTTCGCACCGTCGGTCGCCACCACATCGCACACCAGCGACGCTCCATCATCCGTCACGGTCCAGAGCACGCGCGCCGTCTGGGTCATGTAGAAGGCTTCGCCGGTGCGCGGCCCGCTGACCACGACGAGCGGAGTGCCCGGGGGTAGAGCATCGGGTCGCTGCGTCTGATCGTTTCCACAACCGCTCGTGATCGCAGTGACGCAGAGCAGGATGCGGCACCTCAAGACCCGAGACTGCACCCGATGATGATGTCTCAGTTCTGGGGTTTCGGCGAGAAGATCGCGAGTAGCTGGTCGATGCGGACCGGTTTGACGAGGTGAGCATCGAAGCCCGCCTCGATCGCCGTGGCGCGATCCGACTGCTGACCGTAGCCGGTCAGTGCGATCAGGGTCACCCCTCGATGCTGGAGCTTGGCGCGGACGCGACGCGCGACCTCGAAGCCATCGATCCCGGGTAGGCCCACGTCGACGACCGCTGCGTGCGGAGCGAAGTCGTCGATCAGCGTCAACGCCTCGAGCCCATCGGCGGCCGTCCGGCACTCGAACCCCGCACGCGTCAGCAGCGCACACATCATCTCGCGGCTGTCGTCGTTGTCCTCGATCAGCGCGACGCGCGTGCCCGTGGCCGGGGCCTTCCTGCGCAGCAGCACCGTGGACTCGTCGACATCCTTCGTGGTCAACGGCAGCCGCACGGTGAACAGGCTTCCCTTGCCTTCGCCCCCGCTCGACGCCTCGACCGTCCCTCCGTGCATGTCGATCAACGAGCGCGCGAGCGTGAGCCCC
>JACCQV010000945.1 GCA_013813945.1 Deltaproteobacteria bacterium
GGCGAGATCATCGCGATGCCGAAGGTCGCCACGGGCGCCAGCGGGCCGTCAGACGTGGGTTCGCTGGAATTGAAAATGGAAACCCGTGGTCCAGTCGTGGTCCAAGCATCGCAACTAGCGGTTGTTAAAGCAGAAAATAGTGGAAGCGGCGGGAGTCGAACCCGCGTCCGAAAATGCCTCTGACCGGACGTCTACGCGTGTAGGCACGCTATTTGAAGTCTCGAGCTCGTCGGCAGCGGCCGGCCTACGAGCTCAACAAGCTGACTTTGTCTCGATCTCCATGCGCCAGCGGGTCAGGAGATCCAGTCTGATTGTGTCGGTGTTTCGTAGCTACAGACGGAAGCTGCGGACACCGTCGTTACCTGGTTTTATCAGGCAGCGAGAGCAACAGCGTTATCGTTCGCAGTTGCATGGTTTGCCCATTTTTACGTGGCCTTGGGCGCCACGACGCGCGATCCGGACGTCATCATCCTCGTCGAAACCGTTACGCCCCCATGTCAAAGAACCTCTGCACTATGGGTCGCGGTGTCGGGTAGGTCAAGCAGCGAAACCCCGAGGGATGCGCTGTGGCGCGTCGCGACCCTGAATATCTGGAATCGCCAGGGGCCGTGGGCGCAACGCTTGCCGTTGATCCGCGCCGGGCTCGAGGCGCTCGATGCTGATGCGATCGGGTTGCAGGAGGTGATGGGCTTCAGCGGCCTGCCGAGCCAGGCGCACGAGATCGCCGATGGGACCGGATGGAATGTTCACTACGCGCCTGCGTGGGAGGTTGGTGGTGGGCTGACGATGGGCAACGCGATCCTGACGCGACACCCGCTGCTCGACGTGCAGATCTTGCCGCTGCCGTCGCCGCCGGGCGTGGATACGCGGACGGTCGCGTTCGCGCGGATCGATTGCGCGCACGGTCCGATGCCGGTGTTCGTCACGCACCTGACGTTTCAAGAGCACCTCGCGAGCGCGCGCCGGCTCCAGGTGCGCGTGCTCGCGAACCACGTCGCAGCACTCGCACCGATCAGCGGGCCGCCGCCCGTGCTGCTCGGCGACTTCAACGCGGATCCGGACTCCGACGAGATGCGGTTCCTACGCGGGCTGACTACGATCGACGGCACATCGGTCTACTTCGCCGATTGCTGGTCGACGACGAGCGGCGCCGAGCCCGGTGCGGGGCCTGGATGGACCTACGATCGGCGCAATCCGTACGCGCTGCGATCGCGTGAGCCGTCGCGACGCATCGATTATGTCTACGTGCGCGGGCCGACCCATCACCTGTGCGGCGAGCCGCTCGGCGCGCGGCTGTGTCTGACCGATGCAGTCGATGGCATCTACCCATCGGATCACTACGGACTGGTCGCCGAGATCTACGCCGCCAGGCGGCACCACGATCCGTTCTAGGAGCAGGTCGAGCCGAGCACGTAGTCGCGATCGCACTCACACGTACAGAAGTTGACCCCCGGCGGGCACCTCGGCACCGCGGTCACCTCGGCGGTCGCCTTCCGGCCGTCGGCGTCCTCGACGATGACCTTGAAGATGTACGGCTGGCCGTGCATGTCCCGCGTGGAGGTGAGCTGTGGGCAGACCTGGAGGTTCGTGAACGTGTCTGGCGAGGACTGTCCCCAGCCATCGGTATCGACGACCAACCTCGTATCGCGGCGATCGACACCGATGATCTGACCGTCCACGGCATCGACGATGGCGGCGGTCAGCTTGACGCTACAGCCATCGAGGTTCCGCGCACGCGCGCCGATCACGGCCATCCATCCGCCTTGCGGCGCGGGGTGCAGCGCGATCTCCTGCGATGGCTGCGTTCGTTCGATCGCCTTCGCCGCGTCGAAGTTGACGATCTGCAGCTCGGCCGGCGTCGTGAGCTCGCCGATCGGACACGGTTTGTAGACGAAGGCGTCGACCGCATCACCGGACTCGTCGGCATCGCCGACACCGGAGTCGACGACGCTGCCATCACCGCCATCACATCCCGCGATCCAGATCGCACAGAGGAGCGCGAGGCGCATCGCTGACCTCATAGGCAGAAGACGTCCGACTCGACCTTCGGATAGTAGTAGAGGAAGACGTTGCAGTGCTCGCCGACGTCGGTGTTGCCGCCGAACGTGTAACAGCAATCGTTCTCCTGGAGCGGATCCTTCGCGTTGACATCGGCGCAGGTCTCCACCGTTGGCGGGCTCCACCGGTAGTCACAGTCCCACCAGATGCCCGTATTGATCGGCGCCGGGACCGCGAGGTTGATCGCCATCGGCGGCTCATCCCAGCTCAGGCTCTCGTAGAACATCGATGACTCCGGGGGATGATCGATCGACGCGCCGTCCCACGGATAGATTGCGAACCGTTCGCCGCGCTGATGGAAGTGGCCATTCGCGGCGGTGATCGTGGCGGCGTTCGGAAACCGGCAGGTGCCCGAATAGGTCGGCGTGGGCCGGCTCTGGCACACGCGGATGCTCTGCTTGGTCGCGAACAGGGTGCCCATCTCCACGGGTGGAGGGCTGCGCTTGTAGCTATGGAAGTTGATCCCAACGCGAGCCCCGAACTCGGCGGGCTGGTCGGTGTGGTTCGCGTAGTGCGTCTGCACCATCAGCATCTCGCCAGGCGTGAGACGGATGGCGACAGCCCCGGGCAGCTGCCAGTTGGTCTTGGTGTCGTCCACGTCGGACTTCTGCGAGTTGGCGACCAACGGCCAGTCCGACCAGTTCGGGCTGACCCAGCACGGGTTGTGGTCGAAGTCATCTCCGCCCTCGATCACGGTGCCTTCGTAGTCGCCGAGCATCACCGGCGTGCCGTCCTCGGGGCGGAGGTTCTTGATCGTCTTCACGCGGAAGACGTTCATGTGGTGACTGCCGGGGTTGATGGCGGTCTCGATGCGATCGATCCAGACGTCCCCACCATCGGCGATGTCGGGGACCCTGACGAAGTAGCAGTTCTGGCTGTCCTTGCTTGGCGGCACCTCGTACTCCGGCATCCGCAAGGTGAACCCGGCGTCGCCTCGAAGCTCTTCGAGCACCCACGGCGTGAACGTCCGCTCGTCGGTTCCGCACCCGAGCAGCGGGAGGCAGATCGTCAGCGCACCGAGAGCTGGCAGGTACTTCATCGAGGAACCTTTCGGGCGAAACAAATCCATGGACGATCGATCTCCGACGCGGAGCCCCAGAGCTGCAGGATAGCCATGGACCACAGCGTTGGCGAGTATCGGCGGGGTACTCGCTCGAGAGATCTTCGACGAGCTGTCGTGGATCGTCGGTCGATGTAGGCGCTCGCGCCTGAAGGTCGGCTAGCGAAAGGCGTCGAGGATCAGGCGCGCCATCGCAGGTGCGGCCTGGAGTAGCGAGGCGTGTTCCTTGCGACGGATCGCCCGCGTGCCGACGGCCTCGCAGCCCTTGATCAACGCGAACACGCGGAGCTCGTCGGGAGCGCGGCCCGAGCTTGCCTGTGCAACCTCGAGGAACTGCATCATCAAGGCCGTGTAACGCGCCGTGTTGAGCTCGTACTTCGCGGCCTCGGCGGGACCTGCGTAGCGGTACTCCTCGCCAGCTGCGCAGCGCCCGGTGACGTTCTATCGCGGCACCGTCGCCCGCGAGGGCAACGATGTGTACACGGTGATCGACACGCGTCGCGCCGGCAACAGCAACGCCGGCCACGAGTACGGCACGACGTTGACCCAGGCCGATCGCGACGCGCTGCTCGAATACCTCAAGACGCTGTAGCTAGCCGCCGATGCGGATGCCGATGCTCGCCTTCACCGTCGGAGGCGAGTAGTCGTACGAGCCGTCGTCGTAATACGTGTGGTACTGCGGGTCGGGCGCGTAGTGACCGCCGCCCCACTGCCACTCGGAACCGACCCAGGTCCAGCCGCCGCGGACCCAGATGTAGCCGGGCTCTGCGCGGTAGTTCTCGACGACCAGCCGGGGACGAACGTTCGCGTTGTAGTAGCGGGTGCGGATCGTCGGCCGCGTATAGACCCGGGTGACGCCACTCGAGAACACGTAGCGACCATCGGTCGCGTAGACCGGCTGACGTACCACCGCTCGGCGATCGGCCCTGCGTGCCGGGCGATTGACCCGTTGCTTCTGGTGGTTGTTGTTGCGGTGGTCGCGAACGTTCGATCGGTTGTCGTGACCACGGCCACGGCCGCCGCGATCGGCAGCTGCAACACCGGTGAACATCGCGAGGCTGAGCGCTGCAATCAGGAACTTACGCATCCATGACTCAGGAGCACGGTACGTGCCATGGGCGCACGGGGCCCACGCAGGGCAACAAGGCAGACCTACATCCGGCGCGCGCCGATCGGATACGAGCGATCGCCGGAGTAGCGGGCGAATCGGCCCAGGCTACACGTCGGTGTTCGAGACGACGGGCAACTTGCTCTACAAGGTCGTCGGCATGCAGTTGCTCGTCGAGAGCACGGCCGTCGTCAGGTTCCGGACGATCGCCGAGGCGAAGCTCGAGCCGGTGCTCACCGACCTCCTGTACTACTTCGAGCGTGACGAAGCGAGGCACGTGGGGCTGGGCGTATTGACGCTGCCCGAGGTGCGTGCGGGCTGTCCGAAGCAGAGGCCGCGCGACTGTGGTGGTTCCAGACCAAGATGAACCTCGAGATGATCTTCCCGGGGCTCACGATGTCGGCCGCGTTCGACCAGCTCGGCATCGATCAGGCGGAGATGAAC
>JACCQV010000956.1 GCA_013813945.1 Deltaproteobacteria bacterium
CCGGCGGGCTCTCGGCAGGAGCCACGGTCGAGTTCACCGGCGGCAGCGATCTCAAAGGTGCCGCCATCACCGCCCAGGACAAGACCACGGTGCCCGCGGCCGAGGTCTCGATCGAGTGCGCCCCCGACATCGTCCCCGATGGCTTCATCGCACTGGGACCCGCGGTCCGGTTCGGCGCCGAGGGCACCTGGTCGGATCGGCCGTTCGAGCTGACCCTACCCTACAAGGCCGCGCGGCTACCCAAGGACGCCGAGCCGCGCCACGTGCGCATCGTCGCCAAGCGCGAGGGTCAGGATGCCCCGTTCTTCCCGGCGGTCTCCAACCGGCTCCTCGTCGACGAAGATCGGTTCGCATCACGCGCGACGTTCCGCGCGGGCGAGCTCACGACCTACCAGCTTGTCGCCGCCGACGACGCCGGCACGCCCGTGGTCGAGGACTTCTCGTGGCGCGCGATCATCGGCATCTCGATGGGCGGCTTCGCCGCGAACACCATCGGCCTGCGCAACCCCGATCGGTTCGACAGCATCGCAGACATCGGCGGCGATCCGGGACCCTCGATGGTCTACGTGCTGCGGATGGTCTCGGACTTCCTGTTCGGCGGGTTCTGCACCGCTGACGATCAGGCGGCCGGCCGCGGCAACATCGGTCAGCTGTGCCCGACGGAATCGACCCGGCAGGACCAGTTCGAGATCACCGGCGACTACGAGCACCAGTTCTCGCAGACCGGCGACGGCATCGGGCTGACGCTGCGCCGCGGCCTCTACATCAAGGCCGCACGCGATCTCGCCCGCGCCCTGTCGAACCCGGCGCTCTATAACCCGATGAATCCGTACGCGCCGCCGGGCGTGACCACCGCGTTCCTCGCGACCCCGGCCGCGACCCGCTGCGCGAACCCGCTCGTCCTCGACGACTTCTTCGACAAGGAGTTCAACCCGACCGGCACGAACCCGGTGATCACGTTCTGCGACGGCGGTGATCTCCCCGGTATGAACGCCGTGTTCGATCCGAACGGAGCGCACACCGACCCGGTCGAGGTCCTGCTCGCCGTCGATCTCAACAACAACGGCCGCCGCGATCAGGGCGAGCCGGTCGTCACCAACGCCTACGAGCCGTTCACCGACGTCGGCCCCGACGGCAAGGCGAGCAAGGACGAGACCGGCTACGACGCGACGTCCAACCCCGATCCCGCGAAGGACGACTATCACTACCTGCGCAATCCGCTCGGCACCGAAGCGAATGGCGACTTCGATGCCGGCGAGCCCTACCTCGACGTCGGCCTCGATGGCGTCGCTGCGACCTGCCAGGTCGGCGAGTCGCCGGGCGGCGGCATCGGCGGTTGCTACGACTTCGGTCAGGCGAACGGCAAGTGGGACCTCTCACCGAACGTCGCACGCTGGTACGAGAGCGACGCGCTCCTGCGGTTCTCCAAGCTGACCGAGGCGCAGCGCCGTCACATGTCGATCTGGTACGACGCCGGCATCCGCGACTTCCTCAACAACTCGATCGCCGCGAACGCTGCGGTCGGCGGGTTGATGGCGAAGTACCAGGCTCCGTTCGGCATCTACGACAGCTTCCCGGTGATGACCGGCCAGACCTCGGAGAGCGCGTACGACTTCACCGAGATCGACTGGACACAGATGCCGAAGGATCTCTACGTCCGGTACGGCAATCCCGACGCGAGCGCGTCGGACATCATGCGCGGCGATGGCCGGCACGTCGGGACCGCGGTGCAGATCATCAACCGAGCGACGACCGCGTTCGCGTGGCTCGACAAGCGCTGGCCCGATGGTGATCGGAGCGACACGCTCGAGGGCGGAACGATCATCAAGGACCTCATCCACACCTCGCCGCGCACCGGCCGGCCCAGCCCGTACGGCCTGTTCCTGCCGCCCGGCTACAACCTTCCCGAGAACGCGGACAAGCGCTACCCGGTCGTCTACTTCCTCCACGGCTACGGTCAGGAGCCGCAGGATCTCGTCAACCTCTCGAGCGTGTTCGCGCTCTACATGATCTCGGAGCGCGCCCTCTCCGTGCGGTTCCAGAAGTTCATCATCGTCTACGTCGATGGTCGCTGCCGCCCGCAACAGGACGGCGTCCCGGTCAATCCGACGGGCGATCTGTGCGAGGGCGGCACGTTCTACATGGACGCACCGCTCGGCGGCACCGCGCGCATGGAGATGAACCTGCTCGACCTGATGGATCACGTCGACGTCACGTATCGAACCAAGCGGCCGTCCGCCGCGAGCGTCACGCACTAGCGTGCGCTGATCACTGCGAGATCAACGTCAGCGAACCCGCGCCGCGGGCCCACACGCGATCGAACTGATCGACCGCGACGTCGAGGATCTGATTCTCGGCGAGGCCGCGTCGCATGTCGACGCGCCGGACCTTGCTGCCGTCCCAGGCGGCGATGCCGCGCTCGGTCGCCATCCACACCTGACCGTTGCGCGTGGCGACCACGTCGTTGAGCTCGAACCGCAGCGCCGGCGGGAACGCCCACGCCTTGCCGTCCCAGATCCCCGCACCCGCTCCGGTCGCGACGATCGCGTTGCCGGTGCTCCCGATCGTCACCGCGCGCGCAACCTCGGACAGCAGACCGTCGGCCTCGCTCCAGACCTTCACCTGTCCGTGTACGAGTCGCGCGACGCCCTCGTTGGTGGCGAACCACGCCGTCTCACCGCGGACGTCGCCGTCGACGACGCCGATCGGAATCGGCAACAGCATCCCGCCGGTGCGGTGGTAGCTGACCTTGCCCATCGCGGTCTCGATCGTCGCGATGCCGTACGGACGGCGATCCATGCCATCGCGGTACCGCAGCCCCACCCACAACGCGCCGGGCGACGCGAACCTCGCAAAGCTGATCTCCGGCGCAGTGCCGGGTGTCTCGAGCACGACGTTTGGCACCGCAGTCCACGTCCCAGTCCGATCGATGCGCGAGAGCTGGATCGTCGCCTCGGCGGTCCCGCGATGGAGCGCGTAGATCGTCCCGCCTGGATCGCGCACGACGGCGAGCACGACCTCGTCAGGCCCACCGGCGACGAAGCGCTCGCCGGTCCAGCGCCAGGCTTGACGCGCTCCGGTCGCGATCCAGCACTCGTCGACCTTCGAGCAAGCGACGGACAGCGTCGTCGCATCCTGGAACATCTGCTTGCGGCGGAGCCACTCGCGCGGCTGCGCACGGCCATCACCCGAGATCCGGAACCGCGCAGTCCCGAGATCGCGGGTCCCGATCAGCAGCTGATCATCGGCGACCGCGCCGAGACTGGGCGCACCGGGCGGCACCACGAGATCGATCGGATCGATCTCCCACTCGCTGGCCGTCGACGCGCCGCTGACCGGCACGAGACGCAGCCCATCGCGCGCCAGTGGCCGCACGCGGTTCGGATCGGCAAGTCCGATCCGGTAGACGCGGCCACCGCCCATCACGACCGCACCATTCGTCCGCCGGGTCGCCGCGTCCCACGTCACCTCGGGCAACGCGCGATAGGTCTGCCACGCGAGCTCCTTGCCGAACGCGACGCGCTCGTGGCCCGCCTCGTCGGTGCCGATCACGAGCATTCGATCGCCGGGAAGCTCGACGAGCAGCCGCGGCGTCGTGATCGCGAGGCCCTGCCCCGTACCGATCTTCAGCGTGTCGCCACTCGGCTTGCGCGCCATGAGGCCGGTCGTCGTTGCGATCCACAGCCAGCCCGCGTGATCGCGCGCAACCGCCGTGATCGGATCCTTGATCGCCGTCGACGTCCAGCCGCCCTTCGCGCTGACGTAGATCAGTCCGTTCGGCGTCCCGATCCACGCGCCCCCATCCTTCGCCGACGCGATGCTCGCGCCGCCGTCCTTCGCGAGCGTCGTGAAGTCGAGGCCGATCGATGCGGGCGGATCCTCGATCGACGAGTAGACCTCGGTCTGCGTCTCGTAGCGGCCGAGCCCGCCGTCCGTGACGATCCACACCTGCTTGCGGTCCGGATCCGGCCCGAGTGCCAGCACCTGGCTTCCCGACAGTCCCGTCGAGGGCGTCAGCGCGAACACGCCGCCACCATCATCGAAGCGCTCGAGATCATGCTCGGTCGCGACGAACACGAACCGCTCCGCGGTCGCGAGCATCCGGACCGGCGTGGGCTCGGTGAACACGCGAACCCGGACCTTGCCCGTCGACACCGGCGGAATCGGTGCTGCCGGCGGCTCCGGAGTCGGACATGCCCCCAGGACGAGCAGTCCGACGAGGAGGGGGGGCCGCACGCGGTCACCGTACCCTAGACCGCCCCCCAAAACCGGGTGATACGCTCCGCCCCATGGCATCCAAGCGACGAGGAGGCAGCGGCAGCTTCCGGACTCCCGAGGTCCGCGGCACTCTCACGAGCCTGCTCCGGACCGCGATCCAGCAGGCAGGTGGCGTGAAAGACGCGCTGACCGGCGTCGCCCAGCAGGGTCGCAGCAAGCTCGAGGAGCTGCGGACCGATCGTCGACGCCAGGACGCCCTCGCCGATCTTGGTGAGCTCGTGCTCGATCTGATCCGCCGCGGCGAGATCGATGTCGCGGAGCTCCCCGAGGCCCGCGATCTGATCCGCACGCTCGACGAGCTCGACGCGGAGGACGAGCAGAGCGACATCACGTCGACGCAGCCGTTCAACCGCGGGCGGTTCGATGATCGCGGCGCCGCGCCGTCGCCGAGGTCCACGGCCCGACAGCCCACTCCCGCGCCGCGCAAAGAGGACGGTACGGTCGGGTCC
>JACCQV010000958.1 GCA_013813945.1 Deltaproteobacteria bacterium
CCCGGGAGATGGCTGCTCGGCGACCTGCACGATCGAACCGCGATGCGGCAACGGGCAGGTCGAGAATAACGAGGAGTGCGACGACGGCAACCTCAACAACTTTGATTTATGCACCAACGCGTGCGAGTGCTACGGCCCCCAGTGCACGACCAAGTTCTGACTACTTGACGTACTTGACGTTGAGGTCGATGTAGACCGAGTCGCCGAGCGTCGGATACACGCCCGCGGGATCCGTGAACAAGCTCGCCACACCCGCTCCTGCGTGCAGCGCGATCGGCCCGACCTTCACGTCGATCGCACCACCCGCGTAGATCCGGCCACCGTACTTCGCGCGCAGCGAAAAATCATCGCCGGTGAAGATGCCGAGGTCAGCGCTGACCTTGAGCAGCGAGCCGAGCTTGATGATCAGAGACGTCGGAATCTGGATCGCCGTGTAGTTCTCGTTCGTTCCCTTCTGGAACGCGAAGGCGGGCACCAGCGCAAAATCGAGCAGGCTGCCGAGCCGCAGCTTCGCCAGGATGCCGCCGGAGATGCCGGGCTGGAAGTCGCCCACGAACAGGGGGAAGTCCTTCTCGCTCAGCAGCATCGCGCCCTCGCGCATGTACGCGGTGGTCAGCGTCACGCCGAGCGACGACCTCGGCAGCGTCGCGTCGAGCCGCAACATCATGCCGCCGATCAACCGCGGGTCCGCCCCGCTCGCGAGCATGTCCGGCTTCTTCACTGCGAGAGGGAAGTGGCCGTTCAGGGTGACGGACTTCAGGAGGTAGTACTTGCCCTTCACGTCGACGGCGACCCAGTTCCACGTCGCGAACTCGCCCTCCTCGTCAGGACCGCTCGGCAGACGCAGCTGCGCGCCCGCATCGAAGTCGCCGGCCTTCGGCTCCTTCTTCTTCTTCTCTTCCTCGGGTGGCGGCGGGGTCTGCCCCATCGCCTGCGCGATCGATTGATTCGGATCGCTCGCGGTCGGCGGGCTCGGTGGCGCGACGTACGGAGCCGGCACGGGCTCCGTTTCCTGCGGCGTCGGTGTCGGCTGTGCCCCGGCCGTCCCCACAACACCCACCAGGATCATCATCGCGAACGCAGATCGGCTCATCATGCTCATGCAGCATTTCCCCCCAGGCCAGTAGACGTTGATTGCGGTGTGCCCACGCATCTTCTTACGGTGAGTCACACGTGAGCGAGTTTCGCACCGCTGCCTTGGGCCTCGGCGCACGCTGAGCACACACACCGACACGCCAGATCCGAGCCGTCATTCGCATCTGCTAGGGTTGTCGAATGGCGGGCGAGGGAAAGAAGCCGGCGACGTACCAGGACGTGCTGGATGCACCCGAGCACCAGGTCGCCGAGATCCTGAATGGCGAGCTTCATCTGTCTCCGCGTCCGGGCGGGCCGCATGCGGCAGCGACCTCGACCCTCGGCTACGTGCTCGGTCCCCCGTTTCATCTCGGCACCACCGGCCCCGGCGGCTGGATCCTCCTCGACGAGCCAGAGCTGCATCTCGACCAGGACGTCGTCGTGCCGGATCTCGCGGGGTGGCGGCGAGAGCGACTTCCAGCTGTTCCCAACCAGGCCTTCATCTCGATGGCACCCGACTGGGCCTGCGAGATGCTGTCGCGTTCGACCGCGGCGACCGATCGCGCAAAAAAACTGCCGCTCTATGCGCGGGCCGGGGTGGAACACGTGTGGCTCGTCGACGCGATTCAACGGACGCTCGAGGTCCTTCGCGCCCACGCGGGCACCTGGCTGATCGTCGCGGTGCATCATGGAGACGTCCGCGTGCGCGCCGAACCCTTCGATGCGATCGAGATCGATCTGTCCGTGCTGTGGTCCTCGATCGCCCCACCATCCGTGCGCGGAACCCGTGCCTCGGAGGATGCGGGCGAGTACGGCTTCGAACCCGGAATGTAGTCATGGAAAACGCGAAGGTGATCGTGGAGCTGTCGAGTGACCAAGCCCTCGTCCTGTATGACTGGTTGGCCCGCTTCAATGCCGCTCGAAGTCACGCGTTCGAAGATCAGGCAGAGCAACGTGTCCTCTGGGATCTCGAGTGCACTCTCGAATCGATGCTGGCAGCGCCGCTCGCCTCGAACCACGACGAGCTGCTCGCCGCGGCACGCGCGAGGATTCGCGACCCGAACGAAGCGAATCGCTAGCGCACCGGAAACACGCGCCAGATC
>JACCQV010000988.1 GCA_013813945.1 Deltaproteobacteria bacterium
ACCAACGCGATGATCAACCAGGCCGGCTGCACGCTGCTCGTCCAGCTGTGCAAGGAGAGCAGCGCGACTCTCGACGAGCTCGTCATTCGTTACTTCGTGATCGACGAGCTGCTCGGTGGCCGCGAGATCCGTGCCGCGATCCACGCTGCCGACTACAAGGTCGCCGCCGCGGATCAGTACGCCGCCTTGCTCGCGTTCGAGGAGGTTCACCGCAGCCTGCTCCGCTGGTGGATCTGGAACGAGAACAGCTGGAAGCTCGGTCCCGACGAGGTCGCGAAGGCAAAGCCGAAGTTCGAGGCCGCGTCGCACGCGTTGATCGAGGCGCTCGAGCCCGCCCATCGCCTGACGTACGAGGCCCGCACGCAGGATCTCCTGATGCGTGGCTTCACCCCGGAGGTCGCGACCACCCTCGCGCGTGGCCCGATGCTGCGCGAAGCGTTCGCCCTGCTCTCGGCGGTGCGCGACACCAAGGCGACCCTCGACGCCGCTGCGCCCGCGTTGCACCGTGTGGGGCGCGAGCTCCACGTCGACACGTTCGATGAGCTCCTCGCGACTCAGGTGCCGGCCAATCCATGGGAGCGGCGGTTCTACGCGTCTCTCGAGCGTGAAGCGTCGAGCGTGCGCCAGCAGGCGATCAGCCGGATCGCCGCCGGTCCTGACTTTGTCGACAAGAATCGCGAGCGGATCGATCGAATCGCAGACGGACTGTCCGCCGTACGCCAGCTCGGCGCACACGGACTCGTGCCGCTGTTCCTGATCCTCGAGGATTACCGTTCTCTCTCGTGACGCGCCCTGATCCTGATCGGCTCGCCGACAAGAAGCTGGCATCGCACGTGGTCGATGGCGGCCGCCTGCGCGCGCTCATCCTCGAGCTGTGGCAGCGCACCCGGATGGACTGGGGCTTCGTCACGGACCGGCTGTCGTCGACGTTTCGCAAGGAGACCTGGGTCGGTGCCCACGAGCGGCGGTTCGTCGGGGAGACGCTGTACGGCCTCGTGCGTCACCTGCGGCGCGTCGATGCGGCGCTCGTTCGCGGACGCAAGACGACCAAGGCTCCCCGCGATCTCGAGCGCCTGCTCGCGTTGCTCGTGCTCGAGAAGCTGATCGAGCCGGCGCGCGCGGCGCAGCTCGAGCGCGACCTTGACTGGAACGCGGTCGCCACGATCGACGACGTCATCGCCGCCGAGCGCAAGCCGGTGGAGCGGATCGCGCTCGCCGCCTCGCTGCCGGACTGGCTGGCCGCCCGGTTCGTCGCCGACTGGGGTGACCAGGCGGAGGCGCTCGCGCACTCGCTCAACGAACGCGCGCCGATGACCGTGCGCGCGAACCTCCTCGTCGGCAGCCGCGACGAGCTGGCCGCAGAGCTTCGCAAGCACAACCTCGAGACCTCACCCGGCAAGTGGGCCGACACCGCACTGCACCTCGAGACGCGCACGAACATGTTCGCCCTCGATGCGTTCAAGCGTGGCGCGATGGAAGCGCAGGACGAGGGCAGTCAGCTGCTCGCAGATCTCGCGACCGGTGGACTCACCCAGGCCAAGCCGATCGTCATCGACCTGTGCGCGGGCGCCGGCGGCAAGACCCTCGCGATCGCCGCCCGGCTCGGCCATCGCGGCCGGATCATCGCGACCGATGTCGACAAGCACAAGCTCGAGGAGCTACGGCGCCGCGCTCGCCGCGCGCAGGTCACGACCGCGCAACCCGTGCAGCTCGAGGCCGGAGCCTGGCCGCCCGCGCTCGATGCGCTGCGCGGCAAGGCAGACGTCGTGTTCGTGGATGCTCCGTGCTCCGGGATCGGCGCACTCCGCCGCAACCCCGAGGCACGCTGGCGCATGCGCGAAGCAGATCTCGCGACGTTCGCTGCGCGGCAGACCGAGATCCTCGACGGCGCGTACGCGCTGTGCGCCCCCGGCGGTCGGCTCGTCTACGCGACGTGCACGCTGCTCCGGGTCGAGAACCAGGACGTCATCGACACGCTGCGCGCTAACCGCCCCGACTTGACGCCGGTCCCGCTGACCGACGTCATCGGCGAGCGCGCCGCTGCCCTCGGTACCGGTTCGACGTTCACCGTGACGCCGCTCCACCACGGCACCGACGGCTTCTTCGCCAGCGTGCTCCGGCGCGGCCCGTGAACCCGGCGCTCCGCGCGCGCGTGCTCGGTGCACTGCCGTACGCCGCGATCGCGGTCACCACCGTCGTGATCTACACGTGGCTCGTCGCGGCGCAGTCGCCGAAAATCTACTTCGACAGCAGCGTGTACCTGGAGACCGCGGCGCAACCGTGGTCGTGGTCCCAGCTGTTCTATCCGAAGCCGGCCGTCGTCCCGGTTGTCTACCGCGTGGTCGGTGGAGACCCGCACGCCATCGTCACCCTGCAGGCCATGCTCGCGCTCGTCGCCTGGGCGGCGCTCGCGGGTTCTCTGGTGGCTGTCCTCAAGACCAGGCGACTACGGATCATCGCAGTCGCGATCGCTTCGGTGTTCGTGCTGGCACCAACCCGCGTCGGCTTCACGCACGTCGTGCTCTCGGAGTCGATCACCGATTCCCTGCAGACGCTCGCACTCGCCGCCGCGATCCTGCTCGCGACCACGCTCGGCCGCGTCGGTGGTGCAGCCTCGCGCCGGGCCAGGATGCTCGCGAGTGCGCTGTTCGTCGTCGTCCTCGTCTGGATGTGGACCCGCGACACCAATGCGATCGTCGTGCTGCTCGCGGTGCCGTGCGTCGTCGTCGCGGGACACAGGCGGCTCCGGCATGCCCGCTGGCTGCTCGTTCCCGCCGTGCTCGCGATGGCAAGCGCCGCGTGTGTGCTGTGGTCCACCACCGTGATCCCGCCGCCGACCCAGCTCACGGTCCACGAGGCGGTCCCGCCCGACTTCACGGCGCGCAGGACGTACTCGATGTTCAACAATCTCTCCGACTCGCTCCGCGATCCCGAGGCCGTCGCGTTCTTCGTCGAGCGCGGGCTGCCGCAGGCCGACGAGCTCGTGCTGCTCGGCGAGCAGGACCAGCAGATCTATCTCGATCCGAAGTTCACGCCCGCGCGGCAGTGGATCGCGGAGCGCGCGAGCAGCGCCTACGTGATGTGGCTGCTGCGCCATCCGATCGATCGGGTCGTCCAGATCCTCGGCGATCCGTGGACGTTCCTCGGCATCTACAACCAGCGCGTCTACATGCCGGCCGGCTGGACCAAGAACACGCTCGTGCTGCGCTGGATCCGTGGCCTGACCGACACGAAGGTGGTCCTCGTCCTGCTGCTGCTCGCGTTTCCGCTCGTGCTGCGCCGGTCGTTGCACCGGCCACTGTCCGTGCTCGCACTCGTGCTGGTCACGACCGGTGTCATCGCGGCCGCGGCTTCGTATTACGGCGACTCCCTCGAGCGTGCCCGTCACTGTTACGCGGCCGGGCAACAGGTGATCTTCGGCCTCGTGCTCGCCGTGCTCGCGCGGTTCGGGGCTACGGAGCCGTCGCCGAGTACAGCGGTGAGCTCCAGATCACCCGGCGCTGATGCGGGCTCGTCGTGAGCCCGACGCCGCCGCTCGCACCGTAGAACGCATTGTACATGATGTTGCGGCCATCCGGGCAGGTCGCCGCGCCGGTCGCGCACTCGGGCGTGTCGCTCAAGGGATCGTGATAGGTGCGGTCGTACTCGGTGGTGTGGAACAGCCCCATGAAGTGACCGAGCTCGTGGACCATCGTCATGCCGTCCGCGACGGCCGGAAATCCGAGCGAGATATCCACGACGACTGCCGCGAGCGAGTGACCCGTGGTCGCCGCACTCCCCGGAATCCCCGGGCTACTTCCCCACACCGGTGAACCGAACAGCGTCAGCTCGCTCGTGAGAATCAGGTGCACCGCCAGCTCCGCACCCGGAGTCGTCGCTTTCACTGCGCGGAGCCGGGC
>JACCQV010001014.1 GCA_013813945.1 Deltaproteobacteria bacterium
CCGTAGGGTCCTCCATGTAGAAGCCGAGCATCGCGAAGCCACGCCCCCTGCCCTGGAGGTCCTGGTCGATCCACGCGAGGACGCCAGGCTGCTCGAGCCAGGAGGGGAGAATGCGCGTGTAGTCGCCGAGGTCGGCGTAGGCCTCCGCCCCGGTCGCGATGATCCAGGGATGGTCCGCGACCTCGGCGCGACGAATCATCGACGCCTATCTTACAGCCCGCCGAGCGGCCGAAGGGCCGTTCGCTAGCCGGCGAAGCCGCCACCCTGGACGTCGCTGTCGGTGCGCGCGCGGGGTGCGGAGGTGGTGCCGGCGGCGACCGCTGGCTTGCGCTGCGGCAGCGCACTCATCGATGTGTTGCTGTTTCGCATCGACTCCGGCTGCGCCGCGGAGGCGAGTGCACGAAGTGTGTAGCGACCCGGGGACGTGCGCGCGAAGAGCGAGCTCTCACCTTTGCGCTTGAGGTCCATCGACAGGTCGCGCGCGACGACCGTGTCAGGAGTCTTTGACTTGCTGGGTAGACGCACACCCGCCCGTTCCACGATCTCGCGAACAGACATCGGTACCGCTGTCTCGCGAAGAATCTCCTCAACCACAGCAAGCGTACTCATGTCCGTCGTGCCTCCCTCGAAGAAAAAAATTGCTGCTTCAACACCGTCGAGACGAGAGCCATCCTAGCTCCGCCGCCTTCAGGAACCAGCCTTGACATGAGTTTTTTTTCGCAGCCGTGCTGATCGTTTGTCGCTCCTTCAATGGAGGTTGAAATTTTCTTCCGCCAATGCGCATGTGCGCGCCCACGCACGTTGCACCGTGACCATACTTGAGCGAATCCTCGCCCGGGGCACGGTCGCTCACGGAGGATACGCATCATGTCGTTCGGAATCGTCGAGGTCATCACGCTGTTTCTCGGTATGTCGGGATTCGGGCTGCAGACCAATCCCAAGGCACCTACGGCCGAACAATCGCTGATGTATGCGATGCCGGATGCCGATGTGGTCGTCCACTTCGACGCAGCGAGCGTGGTGCCTGGTAACTACAAGGTTCTCCAGAACCTGCCGAACCAGCCGCAGATCAAGGCGACGCCCGAGCTGGCCAAGATGGTCCGGCAAGCGATCGGTGAGGTCGAGGGTGCACGTGGTCTCGCCAAGGGCATGACCGGTATCGACCTGGTGACCGACATCAGCGATGCAACGATCTTCTTGCAGATCGTGCCGCAACAGGATCCGAATTTCGTCGCCGTGGTTCACGGCAAGTTCTCCACGGGCACGATCGACAAGATCGCGAAGATGAGCCGCGCCACGGTGACCAAGGTCGGTGGCGGCGTGATGATGGAGAAGGGGAACGACCCGGCGATCGGCGTGACCAAGGACGGCATCATGATCGCGGGTACCGCGAGCCTCGTCCGCGACCGCCTGGGCGACGCCTGGAGGGCACCGGCACGCGCGACTGGCTCGAACCTGGCGTTCGCGGCCGAGGTGCTCGGCGCCAAGCCGATCTATGCGGTGGTGCTGACGATGTCGGCGACGGCCCGCAAGGAGGCGCTGACCAAGATGGGCGCCGACAAGAACTTCGTGACCGACCTCGTCCAGCGCCACAAGGCTGCTTCCTTCTCGGTGTTCGTCGATGGCATCGGCTGGACCTGGATCGACTCGACGAGGGCGGGCGTGGACGCGATGGCGATGATGTCCGAGGGCTCGCTCGAGCTGCTGCGGGCACTGCAGATCGCACCACGCGGGTTCGCCAAGATCGCCCTCGGCGCCATCGACTCGTACAAGGGCACCGACAAGCAGATCGACGAGCTGATCCGTCGCAAGGGCGACGTCCTGAAGATCGTCGAGAGCTACACCGGCGACGGTAACTTCAAGACCAAGATCGACCGCGACGCGAAGGCGAACAAGCTCACGGTCCGCGCGACCGGCAAGACGCTGTCCGAGGTCGTGCCGGCGGGCTTCTTCATCCCGGCGGCCATCATCGGCATGCTCACGGTCAGGGGTGCTGCGCAGCCGCCGCCGCCGATGCAGATGCCGGCTCCTGGGCCGCAGCCGTCTCCAGCGCCGGCGAAGAAGTCGCCCGGCCTCGGCGGCAAGAAGGCCTGAGCTCCGGGACGTCCACGTACACGTGCCACGTGCCACGTGCACGTCCACGTACACGTTCCGACAACAGGTCTCCATCGGCCGTCCTCCCGAGCCCTCGCCACGCAGGTCTGCCCTGTGGCAACAGGTCTGCGTCGGCCGTCCTCTCGAGCCCTCGCCACGCGGGTCGGCCCTTGACCCGGACCCAAGCTGGCTCTCGCGAGCAGCAGCCGGCAGCTCAACGGTCAGTGATCCGCAGCGCGCGCGGACCGACGCTGGGGCGGCGCAGCCGGTCCGCGACCAAGCCCGCGATCGTCGACGTGCACGTGCACGTGGCACGTGCACGTGGCACGTGGCACGTCCACGGTGGACGTTCTTACGGGGCGTCCAGCGAACGCAGCTCGACGGGCCGCAGGTGGCTGACCATCTCGCGGATCGACGTCAGCCCCTCGAAGTCGAGACCCGGTGACTCGTCCTCGACGAACACCTCGATGATCATGTCGTCTTCGATCACCGCCGTGATCTCACGCGTGTGGCGGCGCTGGCCGACCCGGCGCTCGTAGCGGAACACCCGACCGTCGGGCTTGCCGAACCGGCGATCCTTGGCCCTACGCTCCCGTGAGACCGCCAGGCGCAGCTCTGCGAGCGAGGTTGGCATCGGAGTCATCGCGAGCAGCTGACCGGCGCAGTTGAAGCACATCGGCTTCCAGCTGCCGAACAGCTCGACCGCCCGGAGCACCTTGCGGCGCTTCTCGGGGCAGGTGACGCACTTGGCGCCCATTCCGACGGGTCGAGTGTCGACCCAGCGCGCGTAGCAGCCCCAGCAGCGGCCGCGACGGAGCTCGCCGACACTCGCATGACAGACTTCGCACTCGCGGAAGCGGTCGCTCACCCATCGGTGCTACGGCAGCTGGATCCGGGGGACAACTTTTCGGCTAGGCTCTGTCGGCTGTGCCGTCGACGCGTGCGCTCATCCATGCTCCGTGGTCGGCCTCCAAGGTCTCCACGGCACTGCGCTGTCCGCGGTTGTTTCACTTCAAGTACATCCAGAAGATCAAAGAGCCGGAGGTGATGCCCGAGGCGCGGATCGGCAAGGCGATCCACAAGGCGCTCGAGCAGGTCCTGATGGGGACCCCGGAGCCCGAAGCGACCAGTGCGGTGCGCGCGGAGCTGCCCTCCGAGATCGAGCAGATGCGCTACGACAACCTGGCGATCGGGATCCCCGCGTTCGTCACGCGGATCGGTCAGTTCCGGCGCCGGCGACGCGTCGCACGCCAGCTGGTCGAGTACTCGCTCGCCGTGCGCGAGGATCTGACGACCACGCAGTTCTACTCCGGCGATGCGTACTTTCGCGGCGTGCTCGACCTCGGCTACCTGTTCGAGGATGACTCGCTCGCGCTCGTCGATCACAAGACCGGAGCTCGCATCCCCGGAAGCTCGATTGTCGACCAGCTCGAGGGCTATGCGGTGCTCGCCGCGTCCGCGTTCCGCCACGTCAAGCGGGTCTGGCTCGGCATCCACTGGATCGCGGAGCGCGCGGTCGAGTGGAGCGCACCCGTGCGGCCCGAAGAGGTGATCGATCGCCTCGTTCCTGATCTGCTCGACAACATCGAAGCAGCGGCACTCGCTGTCGACGATGGACCGCGGCCCAATCCGGGCTCGTGGTGTGATCGCTGTAGCTATCGGGGCATCTGTCCCGCGAGCAACGAGATCCGGTACGAGCCCGTCGAGTGGTACGAAGATGACGAAGACTGACGCCCGCCTCGCCCTCGCTCAGAAGCAACGACGGTTCGAATGGGAGCTCGCACGCGAGGAGCAGACCCGTACGGCGAGCAAGCTCGTCGCGGGCAAGACCCACGATCTGCTCAACCTCGTGCAGATCGTTCAGCTCGCCTCGGCCGAGCTCGGCAAGCACTGCTCGGACGCCGGCAAGGAGTTCGTCGCCGATCTGACGCGCGCCGCGACGGATGCACAGGCAACTCTGCTCTCCTTGATGCAGGTCGCGCGACCCGACGCCGTGCGGGTCCGTGGCCCCGCCGTGGGTGCCATCGTGACTCGCGTGCTCGAGGAGATCCGGACGGCGGTCGAGGTCGATCTGCACCTCGCGGTCAGCGCCGACACCGCGACCTCGCTGACGGCGGAGCAGCTCGAGCACCTCGTCATCGGGATCGCGCTCGATGCGGCAGACGCCGCCCGGATCGAGCTGTACGTCCGCGACCGCACGATCGATGGCAAGGGCTGGGTCGAGATCGTGCGAGGCGCCGAGACACCTCGCGGCGGTGACAGCTTCGACCTGCGGTCGGTCGAGCTGCTCGCAAAGCTGGGCGGCGGCGAGCTCGCGCGCTCGGAGCGCCGCGGTGGCGGGACCGAGCTCGTCGTGGCGCTGCCCGCGCTCTAGCTACCGGTACTCGGCGATGACGTTGAAGCCCTCGCGCGTGACCGAGTTGTCGCTGACGAACTTCAGATAGAAGTATCGGCCCGGGAACTCGTCGTTCGCCGACGGACCGACAAGGCCCGTGTACCGCTTGGTCCGGGTCCACGTGCCGTTGCCCCAGGTCCACACCTCGAGGAAGTCGTAGTTCGCCTCGAGATTGAACACGCCCGCGGTGATCAGGCGCATCCGGTTGGCCCCGGACGGCAGGTAGAGCTGCTTCCACTGCGCGACGTTGTTGCCGTACGGATGGGCGGTTTCGAACGAGAAGCTCGGGACGGTCGTCCACTGCACGCCGATCACGTAGCTGCAGGTGTTCGCCGGGCACGTCCAGTAGCCGATCGCGCCGGGGTGAACGAGGCCCGCGCAGTCCGTCGGTGCATCACAGTAGGTCGCCGCGACGCACGTACCGCCCGCATCGGGGAACGGCGCGGTCCACGTGCTCTCGTCGTAGCGGCACTTGAAGTCGTCCTGACACGCGAGGCCGGCGATCGTGCCGCACGAGTCTCCGCTGATCCCGCACTCACCGGCATGGGCGACCGGCGCATTGGCGCAGCCCGCCGCGCACGAGTTGGAGTACGTGTTGCCGTTCGTGCCGCACACCGGGTTGTAGACGGCCGGGCAGAAGCAGCCGGACTGCTCGCAGTCACCGGTCGCATTGCACGTGCGGCCTGCACCGCACGTCAGCGCGCCGCCGGTACCGCAGGTGCCGAGCGCCTCGAAGCGCGTGATTGCGTCGACGACCGCGGCGGTGTGGTCGCCAGCCTGCGCGCAGTACGAGACCGACTCCTGGTCGGTAGTGATCGAGAAGCACTCGGTCCAGTTCGCCGGCTCGTTGCGTCCGGTGCCGTAGAGCACGCCCGTCGAGACGAGGTGAGCGAGGTAGGCGCGCAGCTCGGCCTGATCGATCGTACCGACCTGGGTCGCCGTCTCGCCGGTCGCCGGCATGAAGTCGGTGGTCGACAGCGCGGTGCCCACGGCCTTCTTGCCCGTGACCTGCCCGGTGAAGCCGCCGCCCGTCGAGTGCTTGATCGTCACGGTCGAGAGCGGCGTGCAGTGCGAGATCTCGGCGCAGCCACAGGCCGGAGCCGGGCGAACCAGGTCGATCTTGTCACCGGTGCAGTTGAACGTCGGAGCGAGCGGACACGTGACGGCGCCGTCCCACTCCACCTGATCGATCGCGAACCCGTCGCGGACGAGCGAGGTATCGCTGGTCAGCTTGACGCTCGCGCGCTTGGTGCTGCTGAGCGTGATCCAGCTGGACCAGGTGTTGTCCTTGGTCCCGGTGAAGCGCTGGACCTGGGTGCCGGCGCCGTTGTGCACGCTGACGAAGTCGTAGTTCGCCTCGGTGCGCAGCGTCGCGAAGTGAAGCTTGACCTGGGTGGCACACGCCGGAACGACCGCGGCGAGATCGACGGTGTACGTCTTGTTCAGGTTGTTCGTGTACGGATGCACCGACTCGAGCACGTACGGGAGCCGCTTCGCCGCGTCATCGGACTTGCCGGATGCCTGAGGCGTCGTCGGGTCTCCCGGTGGCTCGCTCTCGTCGACTTCGCCCTTCGTCGGGTCGAGCTTGTCTTCGTCGAGGGCACAGCCAGCAGACAGTCCGAACAAGGCGAGTCCTGCGACCAGGACGCGGTGCATCATCATGCGCGCGCCAGGAGCAAGGAGAGTGCCGACGACGATGTGCGCAAAGCGAACACACCGACGATGCGCGACCTGCTGCGGCCCGTGACCGGCTGGCGCGGTGGCTACTCGAGGAGCCGGCGCCGCGGATGCAAGAACTGTAGTGTGCGTCGCGCTACTTGCGCCAGCGCAGGATGCGGACCGGCCACACGACGAGGCCGTCGTCGCGTCGTCGCGTCGCATCGCGCGCCAGAAGCTTCGCGATCGTGCGCATGCGCTCGTCGAGATCGCCGGGGGCTCCGGTAGGTCCGAGCTCCGCCGTGCCGTCTTCGTCGACCGTCGCGACCGCCGTGAACACGGAGTCGCGTGTGTACACCGACGCCCGATACGTCGCGCGCGTGTCCTGCTCGGTCGTTCGCTCGAGGAGGAACCGCGCACCCTCCGTCGGGTGAAGGTTCCTACTCACCCAGGTCCGCGGCGAACCGGTTCGACACGGCCGCGGCGTTGCCCCACTGCGACTTCTTCCACTCGGCGTTCCACTGCCGCAGGATCCACATCGGATCGAGCAGCACGCGCGTGCCGATGTGCGCCGAGCCGTAGAGATCCTTCTGCTCGGAGCGATCCTTCGCCATGTTGTAGATCCTGGGATTGCCCGCGGCCATCAGCGTCGCCTTCCAGTGCCCGATGCGGCCCGCGTGGCCGAGCTCGTAGCGAGACTGGAACGACAGCATCGGATAGCCGCCCTGCCCGTGCGCGACCGGCAGCAGCGACATGCCCTGCCACTCGGGATCGTGGGCCACACCGAGCGCATCGGCGAGCGTCGGCACGATGTCGACACCGTCGGTGCCGGTCTGGAGCTTCGCCGCGGGGAACTGCTTCGGGTAGTGAATCAACAGCGGGACATGGGCGAGCGTCTCGCGCGCCGAGCCACCGTGGCCAAACCGGCCGTCCTCCCACAGCTCGTCACCGTGGTCGGCGGTGATGATGATCATCGTCTGATCGTAGATGCCCCACGCCTGCAGCTTCGCGATCAGCTGGCCAAGGATGTCGTCCTGGTAGCTGACGTTGGAATCGTAGAGCGCGCGGACGAAGTCCTTGTCGGCGTCGGCGAGATCCTTCGGCACGCCGCCCGGGCCGTCGTCTCCGAAGGTCTTGATCCGACCCTTGTAGCCGCCGGCGTACTTCTCGATCCACGGCGACTTGCCGCGCAGCGTGACGTGGGTGTCGATCAGGCCGAGGTAGAGGAACCACGGCTGATCCTTCTTCGGCGTGATGAACGACATGCCCTTCTCGAGGATGTCGATACCCTTGAGCCCCATGCTGCTCTCGATGTGGTTGACGTACTTGTCCCAGCCCGAACCGTAGCCGCGCTTCGGGCGGATGTAGCCGTTCGCCGAGACACCTGCGACGTACTTGCCGGACTTCTTCGCGACCTCGTCGATCGTGACGTAGCGGTCGGGAAGGATGTCCTTCATGTTCGGCGCCTTGTGCTTCGCGAGGTACATCGACGTCCACATCGACGCATGCGAGACCTGGGACTCGTTGCCCTGCACGTAGTTCTGCATGAACACGCTGCCGGACTCCGCGAGCTTGTCGAAGTTCGGGACCTCCGCGCGCGCCTTCGAGTTGAACGGTCGCACGTGATCCGCACGCAGCGAGTCCATGATGATGAACACGACGTGCTTCGGCGGCTCACCGCGCTTGATCTCCGGGGCCGTGCCGGGGACCACGAGCGCCGCGTTCGCGAGCGTCGACTTCGCGCAGCCCGTGCCCTCGAGATCGAGGCGAACGGCCTTGCCCGCCAGCGAGGCGAGATCGACGGCGGAGCCGATGCCGGTCAGCTTGCCCTCCGCGGTGGCGCCATCCTCGGCCGTGGCGAGCACGCTGATCTGGCAGCTGCCATCGGACAGATCGCCCGTCAGCTTTGCCTTGTCGGGCACCATCGCGTACCAGGACAGCGAGGAGTCCTTCGGCAGCACGAGCGCCTTCTTTGCGGCGTCGTAGAACGAGACCTGGCCGTCATCGCCGACGGCCGTCGCGCCGCCGACCTGGATCCACGCGAGCGCGGCCTCGCCCGGCTTGGCGAACATCGACAGCTGATTCTCGCCTTCCTTGAGCTGCCCGGCCGGCACGGTGACCTCGATGGTCGACCACCCCTTCACGAGGGCGGCGTTGATGTCCTTGTTCTCGTTGACCCGGAGGCTGAGCGCGCCGTCCTCCTTGGAGAACACGCGAGCGCGGACCGTGGGGCGACCCGCCTGCGCAGCGGTGAGCGGCACGAACACGCTCGCGCTCTTGCCCGTCATTCGCGCGACCTTGACCTCGCCCTCGGTCTGCCGCAGGTCCCACGCCTTCTTGCCGCCGCCCATCATGTTGCCGAACCGCATGTACTTCGCGAATGCCGCCGAGCCGGCGGGGAGCAAGAGGCCGCCGCCGCGAGTCACGTGTGCGGACAGCCGGTTATCGACGAGCGAGAACACGGAGTGCTCGGGTCCACGCGCCGCGGCCTTCGCGGGCGGCGTGCCGGGCTTGTCGTCGGGGCGGGGGACCGTCTTGTCACCGGGGGTCGCGGGGGCGCCACCCTCGGCCACTTTTGCCGGTGATGATTCCTGGGTGCTCTTGCCGCACGCGGCCCCGAGGAGCGCGGCTGCAAGAGTGGCGACGTACAGACAGTGACTCATCGTCGGAACGTATGTGTCCGCACGATCGCCGTCAAGAAGATGGAGATCGGCGGGATCCCTAGCCGCCGATGCCCATCAGGCCCCGGATGAGGCGGATGACCCCGTAGAGCATCGGGCCCCACGCCACGATGTACGTACCGCCGCTCTGCGACGCCGAATCGTGGGTCAGCATGGAGATCAGGAGACCGCCGGCCAGCAGCAAGCTGCCCATGACGAGGTCGGCTTTCGCCTTCGACCGCTTCTCATCGCGTTGCAGCTGGCGAACGAGCTCATCCGTGGACGGGTCAGAGCCTGCGAATGCGGGGGGCCGGGACGGCTCCGGTTCACCTTCGTGCCGTGCGCGCATGCGGGCTGCTACGTCGTCGAATCCCATGCGCGGGTACATAGCTCACCGCACTCGCCATCCGTGAGCATAAACGTTACATCGCTGCGATCGCACGAAGCCGACGAGCGCGACATTGAACCGCTCCGCGAGCTCGCTCGCGAGCGAGCTCGGCGCCGAGACCGATGCGACGATCGGCACGCCGAACATGATCGCCTTTTGCACCAGCTCGTAGCCGGCGCGGCCCGACAGCACGAGGACGTGAGCTGCCGGATCGAGCCTGTCGAGCGCCCAGCCGATGACCTTGTCGACGGCGTTGTGCCGGCCGACGTCCTCGCGCGCAGCGATCAGCGCGCCGCCCGTGGTGCATAGCGCGGCCCCGTGGAGACCGCCGGTCGCGGCGAACACCGATTGCGACGCCCGCAGGAGCTCGGGCAGCGCCGCGATCACGCCGTGTGCAATGGTCGTGTCGGCGGTTACCTCGCGCGCTCGCAGCTCGAGGTCGGCGATCGCGACGCGCCCACACACGCCGCATGCCGCGGAGCTGAGCAGGCCGCGGCCCGCGAAGGCGGCTGGGTCGAGATCGAGATCGATCGCATCCTCGTCCACCTGGGTCGCGGCGGCGACCAGTGACTCGGCGTGCAGCAGGCCACGCACGAGCTCGAGGTCGTGGCCCGGCGTCCGCATGATGGTCGCGACCGGAGCGCCGCGCGCGCGCAGCTGCAACGGGGCCTCGACGACGACGCTGTCCCGCTCTCCCCTACGGCCGTCTCCGTCGAGCCGCTCGATCGAGACCTCCCGGATCTGGCTCACGGCCGCAGCTTAACCCCAGAGTTCGGCTGTGTTGATCCGGCGTTG
>JACCQV010001029.1 GCA_013813945.1 Deltaproteobacteria bacterium
CCGCCTGGACAGCTCGACCCCGATCGCATCGAGCCCGAGGGCGTTGGCGGCCGCCAGCGCGCTGCCCTGCCCGCAGAACGGATCGACCACGACGCGCGCTCCCGTCGACGCGATGAACCCGATGGCGGCCTCGCAGGCCGCGCTGCCCATCGCGCGCGACCAGCTCATCTTGCCGAGGGCGGGCAAGACGTCCGGGGTCGCTGCGCCGGGCGCGAGCCGGCGCTCGCGGCTCACGCACACCAAGTGTGCGTACGCGGGGCGACCGAACGTGGTCATGCCCGCGGGGACGCGACACACGATCTTGTGAAACAGCGCGTGACTGCCGGCGGCCTCGGCGCCGCACAGCACCATGTGGCCCTTGTCGATCCAGCGACCGTCGTGCTTGACGTCGGTCTGATAGAACACCGCGACCGCATCGTCGGCGACCGCGCGGCATGCGAGCGCGACCGTGTCGATGAACCACGTGCGCCAGCCGGCGACGCCGAGCTCCGGCAGCTCGCTGTGATCGGGAAGCGATGTGAACACGGCGTGATCATCCGGTAGCCGCGTCGCGAGGAACGCGAGTCCGTCACCGTGGTGAACGAGGCGGGTCGCGGTCACTGGGGATCGATGACGAGGTGATCGTACGTGACCGGCTGCGCCGGCGGTGTCGTGCCGGGTGCGGCATGGACCCGAGCCTCGGGGTCGGTGTTCGCACCGCAGCTCTGCGAGCCGTGCATCCAGCTGACCATGAGCGTGCCCGGTGTGAGCCCTCCCGGTGGCGCGCCGAACGCATCGATCGCGCCGACACCATCGGAACCGCTCCCGCACGCAGCGACGAACACCAGGATCGCCTGCATGTGCACGCAATCATTGAATCACGGCCGTCGCGTCGATGGCTGTGATTTTGCGCTGACAGAGGTCTCGCCTGTGAGATGTGTGGGCTGACACCTCATCGGTCCGCAACGGTTGACTCGCACTGGCGGGTAGCGAACTCTGGGCACGCAGGTCGAATGCTCCCCACCCCCGACCGGGCGAGAATCCGGTGACGCTCGACCTTGCCGCAACGGCGAGACGGGTCCTCGCGAGCGAAGGCAATGCCGGCGCGCCGGTGGCCGACTGCGCGGTGCTCGCGTTCGAGCGGGTCACCGTCCACCTGTCACGGCTGGTCGGCGTGGCCGGGATCAAGACGCTGTTTCATCGCAGCGTGGTGCTGTCGAGTCGCACGTTCCCGTGGCTCGTCAACGCCGCGGGTGGCAGCGGCGGAGACGACCCGATCGGGGCGCTCGGCGCTCGGCTGGCCGACCAGGATCCGGATGCGGTGGCGGATGCGTTCATTCTCGTGTTGTCGACGTTCGTGGGGCTTCTCGGCAGGCTCATCGGCGACGCCCTCGTGCTTCAGTTGCTACACGAGGTCTGGCCTTCAGTAGTTCCGGGCGATGCAAAGGAGACTCCATGACCAAGCGAGTCCAGATCAACAAGCTAGCGACCGGCGTCCCCGGCCTCGATGACGTTCTCGGCGGGGGCTTGCCCGAGTTCTCGTTCAACGTGATCGCGGGCAGTCCCGGCTGCGGGAAGACCAGCATCGCGCACCAGATGATGTTCGCGATGGCGACGGCCGAACGCCCGGCGCTGTACATCAGCATCCTCGGCGAGCCCCCGGTCAAGATGCTGCGCTACCAGCAGCAGTACAGCTTCTTCGACCCGGCGAAGGTCGCGAAGTCAGTGAAGTTCCTCCACCTCGGCGACGAGCTGATCGAGCACGGCCTCGACGTGGTGCTGGCCGGGATCGTCCAGGAGGTCGAGGCGACCAGCCCCAAGCTGGTGTTCGTCGACTCGTTCCGGTCGGTGGTCCGCAAGTCCACGGCGCCCGGCCAGATGGAGCTCCAGCTCTTCGTCCAGCGCCTCGCCCTGCACCTGACCTCGTGGGAGGCGACGACGTTCCTGATCGGCGAGTACGAGGAGCGCGAGGGCTACAGCAATGAGGTCTTCACCGTCGCTGACGGCCTGATCTGGCTGTCGCAGGCGACGCAGCGCAACTCGGTCGTCCGCAAGCTGCAGGTGGTGAAGCTGCGCGGCCAGGGCTCGATCCCCGGCATTCACACGATGAAGATGTCCGACGCCGGGCTCCGGGTGTACCCGCGGCTGCCCAACCCGGATTCGCCGTCCACCCCCGCCGCGAAGCGAGGCGAGCGCCGCAAGACCGGCGTCACCGGCCTCGACGCGATGCTCGGCGGTGGGATTCCGACCGGCTACTCGGTGATGATCGTCGGGCCCTCGGGCTCGGGCAAGACGACGCTGACCAACCAGTTCATTCTCGAAGGGATCACGGAGGGCGAGCACGGCGTGATCGCCATATTCGAGAAGCGCCCCGACGAGTACATGACGACCTCCCCCGGTGGAGCCCAGCTCGAGAAGCTGGTCGCCGAGGGCAAGCTGAAGATGCTCTACCTCCGACCGCTCGATCTGTCGGTCGACGAGACGATGGAGGAGCTCGCCGCGGCGGTGAAGGAGGTCGGCGCCACGCGAGTGGTGATCGACTCGCTGATGGGCTTCGAGCTCGCGCTCGCGCCGTCGTTCCGCTAGGACTTCCGCGAGTCGCTGTACCGCATGGTCGGCGCGCTGATCCGGCTCGGCGTCACGGTCCTGATGACCGCGGAGCTGACCGAGTCCTACACCGAGCTGCGGCTGAGCCCGCACGGGATCTCGTTCTTGACCGACGGCATCATCCTCCAGCGCTACGCCGAGATGGATGGGGAGCTGAAGCGCGTGATGGTGGTGGCCAAGATGCGCGGCTTCGATCACCACAAACAGCTCCGGCTCTACGAAATCGAAGAGCAGGGACTCGTGGTGGGGGCCCCGCTCTCCGACTACGCGGGGATCATGGTAGGAGAGCCTCACCGCAAGTAAACTTGGATCATCATGGCGGCAGCTACTACCTCAGCCCCGACGTTAGACGCCGACGAGCTCCGCGCCGAGCGCGAGCGGCTCCTCGAGCAGATGCGCGACGCCAACGAGCGCCTGGTGCTCGCCGCGATCCACGCGGACGAGCTGACCGACGCCGCGAATGCGGCCCGCGAGGCCGCCGCGGACAACGAGGAGCGGTTCCGGTCGCTCGTGACGTCGGCCGCGGCGGTGGTGTGGAGCGCCGATGGCGAGGGCAGGATCCGGGTCGACCGGGCGAGCTGGGACACGTTCGTGGGGATCGAGCTCGACGAGGCGGACCCGGCAGGCTGGCTGATCGCCGTCCCCGCCGAGGATCACGACCTGATCCATCTCGCCTGGGCCGACGCGCGCGCGCGGTCGGTGCCGTACAGCTGCCAGCACCGCCTGCGCAAGCGAGACGGGGCCACGGGCTGGGTCGTCGCCCGTGCAGCGCCGATCACGAAGGGTGGCGTCGTCCGCGAATGGGTCGGGATGATGACCGACGTGTCCGAGCGCGTGCGCATCGAGGAGGCGCGCGAGCAGTTCATCGCGATCCTCGGCCACGATCTGCGCAACCCGCTGTCGGCGATCGCCCTCGGTGCCGAGCTACTGATCTCGCTCCCCGAGCCGTCCGCCCGCATGGGCGGCCAGATCGCCCGCAGCGCGCGGCGGATGGAGATCATGATTCGCGACGTCATGGACTTCACGCGCGGCCGACTCGGTGGCGGGATCCCGGTGATGGTCGGTGACTGCGACCTCACCGGGATCTGCCAGGCAGTCGTCTCGGAGATGACGCAGGCCTACCCGCTGCGCGACATCCGGCTCACCACGGACATCGTCGTGCGCGGCCACTGCGACACCGACCGGATGGAGCAGGTGATCTCGAACCTGATCGGCAACGCGATCACGCACGGGGAGGACCCGATCACGGTCGCCGTGCGGAATGTCGGCGACGAGATCGAGCTGATCGTCGAGAGCTCGGGC
>JACCQV010001037.1 GCA_013813945.1 Deltaproteobacteria bacterium
CTACGAGCTGGTGGCCGGGCATCCCCCGCATCAGGGCGAGACCGCCGTCGCGATCTTGACGAGTGTCGTGCTGTCGCGTCCGCGGCTTCCGCACGACGTGCCAAGCGAGCTCGCGCAGATCTCCGGACGCGCGATGCAGCCGGATCCCGCGGATCGCTACGAATCGATCGAAGCGCTCCAGCACGCACTCCAGGGATATCTCGAGCATCGCGGTTCCTCGCGCCTCGCTGCGAGCGCGACGGAGTTACTGGGCAAGCTACTCGGGATCACCGCCGAACGCGACCGGGCGCGCAGCGAAGAGATCTATCGGCTCCTCGCCACGTGCCGGTTCGGGTTCCATCAGGCGCTCGCGGTGTGGCCAACGAATCGCGATGCGCGGGCCGGCATCGCGCGAGCGACGATCGCCGTCGCCGAGTACGAGCTCGTATGCGGCGATCCACGAGCGGCGGTGACGCTACTGAGTGAGCTCGACGAGAGGCCAGCGCTGCGCGCGACCGCCCTCGCAGCCGCCGACGCCGATGCAGCGCGGCGGGCCGCGAACGAGCTCCAGCTCAAGGACGCGGATCCGACCGTTCATAAGCGGACGCGCACGATCATCGTCGCATTGGCCGTGGTGTTCACTGCGATTCCGTTCGTGGGAGCGGTGCGTGGGACAACGCTGAATACGCACGTCCATCAGATCGCCTGGGGCGCATCGTGCTTCGTGGGGCTCTCGGTGCTCGCGTTCTATGTCCGCAACTGGACAACGACGGCGGTGAACCGCCGCGTGTTCAGCGCCGCCTGGTTCCTGTTCTGCGCGCAGACCATCCTGGCGGTCGGGGCCTCGCTGATGGAGATCTCGATCGAGCACACCCAGATCCTGAACATGTTGTTGTGGGGCGCTATCGCGGGGATGTTCGCACTCATGATCGATCGCTGGATGGCGGTCTGCAGCATCAGCTACTTCATCGCCTTCCTGCTCGCCACGCAGTTCCCTGAACACCGGCTCTACTTCACAGGAACGAGCAACCTCGTGCTCACCGCGGTCATGGGCTGGCGCTGGCGGCCCGCGGAACAGCGGCTCCAGAACGAACGGAAAGCATGAGCGGCAAGCGACCCCGCACGCAGCGCCGCGTCGAAGAGCGTGCGGCCCGCAAGCTCGTGCGCGACAAGGAGCGGCTGTTCGAGCTCTCGGTCGGCGGCTCGCAGGAGCGCCCGATCGAGGTGCCCTCCACGTCGGTGATCGAGCTGCGGGTCGAGGACGTGATCCGGTGCATCCAGTGCACCGGTCAGTACCGGATCCGTGCGCACGAGGCGCCGGCCTCGGGCATCCGCCGTGTCGACGTCACGTGTCGTCACTGTGGCGCGCCGCGGTCGCTGTGGTTCCGGATCGTGTCGGACGAGCCGAACTGACCCCTAACCTTAGTACTCGATCACGGTCCGGATCGACGTGCCCTCGTGCATGAGATCGAACGCTTCATTGATCCGTTCGAGCGGCAGCTTGTGCGTGATCAGTCGATCGATCTCGATCTTGCCATCCATGTACCAGTCGACGATGCGCGGGACGTCGGTGCGGCCGCGAGCACCGCCGAACGCGGTCCCCTTCCAGACTCGTCCCGTCACGAGCTGGAACGGACGCGTCGCGATCTCCTGACCGGAGCCTGCGACCCCGATGATCACGCTGACACCCCAGCCTCGGTGACAGCACTCGAGCGCCTGGCGCATCAAGGTCGTGTTGCCGACGCACTCGAAGCTGTAGTCCGCGCCGCCCGCGGTGAGCTCGACGAGGTGACCGACGAGGTCGCCCTGGATCTCCTTCGGGTTGACGAAGTGAGTGACGCCGAAGGATCGAGCGAGCGCCTCGCGCGCAGGATTGATGTCGACTCCGATGATCTTGTCCGCGCCGGCAATCCGGGCGCCCTGCACCACGTTGAGGCCGATGCCGCCGAGTCCGAACACCACGACGTTCGCGCCGGGTTCGACGCCGGCGGTATAGATCACCGCGCCGATGCCGGTCGTGACACCGCAGCCGATGTAGCAGATCTTGTCGAACGGGGCGTCGGCCCGAACCTTCGCGAGCGCGATCTCGGGAAGCACGGTGTGGTTCGCGAATGTCGAGCAGCCCATGTAGTGATGGATCGGCTTGCCCTTGATCGAGAACCGGCTCGTGCCATCGGGCATGAGGCCCTTGCCCTGGGTCGCGCGGATCGCGGTGCACAGGTTGGTCTTGCGTGACAGGCACGACTTGCAGCCGCGACACTCCGGTGTGTACAGCGGGATCACGTGATCGCCGGGGACCAGGGATGTGACGCCCGGCCCGACCTCGCGCACGATACCGGCGCCCTCGTGTCCGAAGATCGCGGGGAACAGGCCCTCGGGGTCG
>JACCQV010001078.1 GCA_013813945.1 Deltaproteobacteria bacterium
CGCCGGTCATGCGCGAGCGCGGCGGATCGCGGAGCGTGGATGCGGCGACGGTCGGCGCCGTCGACAGGTTCGAGCCGGAGAGAGTGCCGCGAGCGCTGGCTTCGGGTCGGTGAACCGCATGGGGTGCAACGATGGCGTCGAGGCCGTCGGCGAGCGCGGTCATGTCGGTGAACCGGGCGTGCGGATCGAGGGAGACGCCCTTCGCGAGCAAGCCGCACAGGGCGTCGAGGTCGGACTCGCGAGAGCGGCGCTCGCTGACGAAGGCGATCATCTCGGCACGATCGAGGTCCATCGGCGGGCGGCGGCCGGCGACCGCTTCGCCGAGGGCGATGCAGAGTGCGTATTGATCGGCAGGAGCATCGACGGAGTCGCCCAGCTTCTGCTCGGGGGCCATGTATGCGGGCGTGCCGGCGATCTGGCCGGCGCGAGTGACCAGACCGCCGCCGTCGAGGGAGGGCGTCTCGGTCGGTGCGATCGGGGAGGGTGTGCTGGCGCGGACGGCGAGGCCGAAGTCGGCGACGCGGACGCGACCGTCGGCGCCGAGGAGGAGGTTCGCCGGCTTGACGTCGCGGTGAACGAGGCCGACCGCGTGGGCGGCGGCGAGGCCGCGCGCGGCCTGCGAGTAGAGGCGCACGAGCATGCGCCAGTCGGCGCTCGCGCCGCCACGACTCGCGAGGGTGTCGCCCGCGACGAGCTCGGTCGCGATGAAGACCTCGCCACCGGCCTCGCCGACGTCGTAGACCGCGACGACGTTGGGGTGAGTGAGGCGGGCGAGTGATCGGGCCTCGCGGAGAAGGCGTTCGCGTTCGCGGCCTTCGTCGGTGCGGTCGGGACGGACGAGCTTGACCGCGATCTCGCGGCGGAGCTTGGGATCCCAGGCGGCCCAGACCTCACCCATGCCGCCGGCGGCGATCTTGCGATCGAGGAGGTAGCGCCCGACCTGGCGCGGCTTGGGCGGTTGGCCGACGGCACCGAGGCCGGCGACCACGGCGGCGCAGTCGTCGCACGTGTCGATGTGCGCTTCGATCGCGCTCAGCGAGTCGGAGTCGAGGACGCCCTCGACCATGCGCACGAGCTCGTCTTCGCTCGGGCAGTCAGTCTGCGAGTCGCCCGGCGCGCTGGTCATTGCTAGCCCGCATCGCTCTCGGAGCCGTCGGCGAGCTCCGGAGACTTGAGCACGCGGGACAGGCTGAGATCGAGGCGACTGTCCGCAGCGCCGACGATGCTCTCGAGTGCGTCGTCGGGAACGTTGAGGCTCGTGGCGAGCTCCTTGCGCGTGACATCGGTGAGCTCGGCGCGGGCGGTCGCGAGGGTGCGAGCGACGGTGGCGCGATGGATGCCGTAGAGGGCCGCGATCTGGTCGAGCGTGAGCAGCTCGACCTGGGCGTGGCGGAGGAAGTTGCGCTGGCGCGGCGCGAGGCCAGCGACCGCGCGCGCAAATGCTGACTTGATTGCCTTGCCGACCTGCTCGCGCGTATAGCGGCTCGCGATGTCGGGGCCGAGATCGGGAGCGCCGAGGAGATCGTCGTCGGCCATCAGCTCCTCGAGCTTGCGCGCCTTCTCGGTGCGCGCGATGTCGACGAGGGCGCGGAGCGCGGTGACGCGGAGCCAGTTCTGGAGGAAGCCGAAGCCGGAGTAGTCGCCGATGCGCGGAGCACGACCGGCGCTCGCGACGAAGAGCTTGATGCGAAGGGTCTGGAGCAACTCGTCGCTGGTGACCGGCAGGCGGCGGAACCGGGCGAGCACGCCGTCGAGGTCCGCGCGGTGGACCTGCTCGAATGCGGTGATCGCGCGGGCATCGCCGCTCGCGCACCACTGGGCGAGGAACAGATCCTCGACGCGAAGGCGGGCGAGGGCGGCGGCGAGATCGCGTTGATCGCCGAGCTTGGACGCGATCGCGGTGGCGAGGGTCTGGTCGGTCAGCGCGGCGTCGGGCCACCGCGCGCGGGCGGCGGCTAGCTCGGCCTCGACGCGTTCGGCGAGACCCGGCAGCGCGAGCGCATCACGGGCGCTCGCGGGTGCGCTGGCGATGACCTGGTTCCACCACGTGCTCACAACGGGGCGATAGTGCCATGACGCTGGGCCGGAGGTCGGGACAAACCCGATTCACCCCGATTCCACGGGCAGCTTCGCCCTCTCCCAGCCGGCGATGCCGGCCGGCATGACGAACACCCGGCTGTAGCCAAACTCGAGGGCACGCCCGGCGCCCGTATGGCAGCTGTGTCAACCGGGTCCGGAGCAGTAGAAGACGAGCGTCGCCTCGAGGTCGTCAGGCAGGTCGTGCTGGTCGAAGCTGTACGCGTTGAGGTTCTTCGCCCCGGGAACGTGGCTGCGCCGCCAGCGGCCCGCGCCGTTGTTGTCGACCACGTGAAAGTCGGGCTGACCGATCCGCGCGGCCACCTCGGCGACCGACAGCTCCGCGATGTCGTCCACGATGCTACGAGACCGGCTTGCGCGCGGGCTGCGTACGGTTCGTCGACTTCTTCTTCGACTTCTTGGACTTCTTGCCGCTGTTCGGGCCAGACCGGTCGGTCCAGCGATAGCTGGGCTCGCCCTGGGCGCGGAAGTCGACGTGGATGAAGCCGCTGGTCGGGTACAGTCCGATGCCCATGTTGCCGCCGTCGAGCGACTCGGCGTAGGCGTACATGTCCCGGATCGAGACGCCGGTGATCCGGATGTCCATGGCGCTCGCGTGGAAGTGCCGGCTCGAGGAGCGCTCCGCAAACCGGAAGCCCGAGACGAGGTCGACGCGCTTGCCGCCGAAGTGGTCGTAGATCCGGGACAGCTGCTCGTAGAGCTCGCTGCGGACCGCGCGAACCTCACCGGTCTGCTTGCAGCGGAAGAGCTCGTCGAGCTGGGCGAGGGAGCCCTCGTTCAGCGACCCGTCGTCCTTGTAGATGTTGACGCGGACTTCCTGAGCCAGGTTCTCGGCGCGGAGCCAGACGTCGCCCGAGGGCTTCGCGAGGGGCTCGGTCCGCAGCTTCGCGCGCGAAGCGTTGTGACCCTGGAACATCGCGACCCGCTTGCACTTTTTCTTGCCGTTGACCCTCGAGCACTCCTTTTTCGTGCCCTTGTCAGACGACTTTTTCTTGCTCCGTTTATTGCCGCTCGACTTGGAGTCAGAGCGCGCCGCAGCTTTTGCATTCGGAGCCGCCTCCGCCCAGCCGCTGCCCGAGGCAACTACCAGACACGCGGCGATGAGCAGAGCCATCCGTCGCATCGACCGACAGGCTAGGCCCTCACGGGGATCGATCTCAACAAAACCCGCCAGGGAATCTCTCCTTGGCGAAAGAAATGTATCCCACATTGCCCTCTAGTCGATCGGAGGAACTGGGAGCGGCGCAAGATTCACTCCCGGCAATCCGATGTGCACGAGCTCGATGCCGATCTTCGCGGCCACCTCGAAGATCCGGTTGTCGCGATAAAACTCGCCGAAGCAGATGCGAGTGACTCCTGCGTTCGCGAGCATCTTGAAACAGATCCAGCACGGGCTCGCGGTGACGTAGCAACCGCCGCCGTTGATGTTCACCCCGTTCTTCGCGGCCTGGATGATCGCGTTGGCCTCGGCGTGGATGGTCGCCACGCAGTGACCCTCCTCCATCATGTGCCCGACGTCCGAGCAGTGGGGCATGCCGCGGATCGACCCGTTGTAGCCGGTCGAGAGGATGGTCCGATCGCGGACGAGCACCGAGCCGACGTACTTGCGTGGGCAGGTCGAGCGCGTCGCGACGACCTGCGCGATGCTCATGAAGTAGGCGTCCCACGACGCGCGCGGGCGGATTTCCTCGGGCATGCGCGCATCGTAAGCGAACGGCCGGGCGAGCGCGGATCCGGGATCTGCTATGGTCCGCGCCCATGTCGTCGGGCCAGTCCAAGTACAAGGACACCGTCAACCTTCCGGATACGCCGTTTCCGATGCGAGGGGACCTCGCGACGCGCGAGCCCGAGATCCTCGCCAAGTGGGATGCGGACAAGCTCTATGAGCGGATCCAGAAGGCGCGATTCGGTGCGCCACTGTTCGTCCTCCACGATGGCCCGCCTTATTCCAACGGCCACATTCACTACGGCCACATCCTCAACAAGATCCTCAAGGACATCATCGTCAAGTCCCGGACGATGGCGGGCTTTCGCACGCCGTACATCCCGGGCTGGGACACGCATGGTCTGCCGATCGAGCTCGCGGTAGAGCGCGAGCTCAAGGACAAGCGGTCGGCGATGTCGCCGGCGCAGTTCCGCACCGCCTGCCGCGAGTACGCGATGAAGTTCGTCGAGATCCAGCGCACCGAGTTCAAGCGCCTCGGCGTACTCGGTGACTGGGACCGTCCGTACCTGACGCTCGATGCGACGTACGAGGCGGCGATCGCCCGCGCGCTCGCGAAGTTCACCCGCGGTGGCTACCTTTATCGCGGCAAGAAGCCGGTGTCGTGGTGCCCGCGCGATCGCACGGCACTCGCCGAGGCGGAGATCGAATACAAGGACAAGACGTCGCCGTCGGTCTACGTGCGGATGCCGCTGATCGATCGCGGAGTGCTCGATGCCCGCCTCGAGGACAAGCGGCTCGCCTACGTGATCTGGACGACGACGCCATGGACGCTTCCCGCGAACCTCGCGATCGTCGCGCACCCGTCGTTCACGTACCTCGCGATCCCCAATCCGAAGGACGCCGGTGAGCATCTGATCGTCGCGAAGGATCTCGCGGAGACCTTCGTCAAGGCGATCGGCGGGACCGACCTCAGCGGCGCGATCGAGATCACGCCGGCGCAGATGGCGAGCCTCGATGGCGGGCGCTACCAGCACCCGTTCATCTCGGCACCGTCGATCGAGGCGCCGGGTGCCGCGAACATCTGGCGGCTATGGTTCGCGGACTACGTGACCGCGGATGCCGGTACCGGCCTCGTGCACACCGCACCGGGCCACGGTGCAGACGACTACAAGACCGGCATGGCGCATGGCCTGCCTGCCTATGCTCCGCTCGACGACGCGGCACGCTACGTGGGTGGCGTCGGTCTCGAGGGCGGCCACGAGTACATCGACCTCAAGGGCAAGAGCACCGACGAGGCGAACCCCATCATCGTCGCGCACCTCGCCGCGACGGGGCATCTGCTCAACCCGACGACGGACAAGGTCCATCACAGTTATCAGCACTGCTGGCGCTGCAAGGGTCCCATCGTGTTCCGCGCGACTCCGCAGTGGTTCATCGCGATGGATCACGAGGGCTTCCGGCAGAAGGCGCTGACCGAGATCGATCGGACGACGTGGGTCCCAGCGTGGGGCCACGATCGGATCTACGCGATGATCGCGAACCGTCCGGACTGGGTGCTGTCGCGGCAGCGGCTGTGGGGCACGCCGATCCCGGCGTTCTATTGCTCCACGTGCGGCACCGAGCACGCGGACGCCGACACGATGGATCACATCGCCAACATCTTCGAGACCGAGGGCGCGGATGCGTGGTGGACGCGCACCGTGCCGGACCTGGTTCCGCCCGGAACGAAGTGCGCGAGCTGCGGCGCCGGGCCCGAGAAGCTAGAGCGAGAGAAGGACATCGTCGATGTCTGGTTCGAATCCGGCGTGTCGTGGCTCGCGATGGAGAACCGCCCCGGTCCCGAGGGCCAAGATCACAAGGACATCGATCTCTACCTCGAGGGCAGCGACCAGCACCGCGGCTGGTTCCACTCGTCCTTGCTCGCCGCAATCGGCGTCAAGGACCGCGCTCCGTACCGCCAGGTGATCACCCACGGCTTCGTGCTCGACGGCGCCACGGGGACGCCGTACTCGAAGTCCGACATCGCCAAGGCCAAGGCCGAGGGCAAGAAGCTCGACTATGTCGAGCCCGACGTCATCATCAAGAAGAGCGGTGCCGAGATGTTCCGCCTGTGGGTGGCGTCGACGGAGTTCCGCAGCGACATCCCGTACTCGCAGACGACCTTGTACGGCAACGACGGCAAGGGTGGCCTGGCGGAGTGGTATCGCAAGCTACGCAACACGGCGCGCTTCCTCCTCGGCAACCTCAAGGACTTCGATCCGAACAAGCAC
>JACCQV010001081.1 GCA_013813945.1 Deltaproteobacteria bacterium
GCACACGGATGCGTAGGCCGCACCGAGCGTGAATGCGCGCCGTGCCACGACCGGAACGAGATGGTCTCGGTTTGCTCCGACAGCCTGCCCCACGAGCACCGCCGCCGACTCAGCCAGGGCATGCGCCGGCAAGAACGACACGTTGACCAGGTGGAGCACCAGCTGGTGAGCTGCGCCGTCGACGGCGGACGACCGCGCGACGAGGACCGTCAGGATCAAGAACGCGCCGACCTCCATGATGAACTGCAGGCCGTTCGGCACGCCTTGTCTCCACACCTCACGCACGGCTGCGGGCCGCCACGTCACGCGCCGGAGCTGCGCGCGCATCGGCCACGCCAGCACGGCGACCTCGGTCACGTTCCCGAAGATCGTCGCGACCGCCGCACCCTGCACACCCCAGCCGAGACCGAGGATCAGGACGCAGTCGAGTGCGATGTTGACGGCGTTTCCCGCGAGCGATGCACGCATCGGTGTCCGCGTGTCGCCGACGCCGTAGCTCGCCTCGCGCAGCGCAACGTAGACGAGCACCAGCGACGCACCGAGTGATCGGATCGCGAGGTACTCCGCCGCGAACGCGCCCGCGCGCGGGGATGCGGATAATGATGCGAGCCACGGCGCCAGGATCTGACCGACGAGCGTCGCCAGCAGGCCGAGGCAAAGGGCGATGCCGAGGGCGGCACCGAGCAGCTCGGGGATCCGATCGCGGCGCCCCGCACCGACGGATTGCGAGACCAGCGTCTTCGCGCCGCGGAGAAGGCCAATGCCGAAGCACACGAGTGCGAACCCGATGATGCCGCCGAGGCCGACGCCCGCGAGCGCATCCGCGCCGACGGACGCGACGAACGCGGTGGACACCAGGGTCATCGCGGAGAACGAGAGCATCGAGATGGTGATCGGCCAGGCGAGGTGAAGCAGCTCGCGGCCGGGTCTCTCGGCCCAGCTCAAAGATGGAGTTGAAGAATCGACGACAGCAGACATGACGCGGCCCTCGCGACGCGCGCGGCGTCGCAGCAACAGGACAGATGCTTTGCGAGGGGCCCTTCGGTTGCCGAAACTAGAAAGGGCCCCAGTTTTTCTGGAGCCCGCGGGTCGGAGGGAGTGATCTCGGGGACTAGTCCGAGCCTCGCGCACCGCGGGCCATGTCTCGATCGACGATGAACGTCGACGTCGAACACACGATTGCGGTGAGGTGGCTCATGGTTGATAACTCCGGTTCCTGTTTTCACTCTACGCGCGCGCGTTCGCGCGAATCAAGCTCTACGTGCCGGGACGATACGTGATCGTCGCTTGCTCGCAGGTTCGCAGGTTTGCCGGGCCCGGCATCCCGGCGAACTGCCAGCTCTTCGCGTCCGACATCACGGATTCATCGAACGCAGGCAACTGCGAGCTCCGGGTGATCGCGATCGACGCGACCCGGCCACCGGCAACGCACAGCCGGACATCGACCGATGCCGTCTCACCGAGCTCGTATCGGATCTGACTCGCCAGACGGTCCGCGCCAGGCAGGCGACCCTCGAGCAGCGAGGGGAACACCTGCGTCGCATCCTGGTGGGGGACCAGGTCGAGCTGCACCAGCGAGCCGGCGGGCTCGTCGCGATTGAGATGCAAGGTGGAGGTGGTGGCGCAGGCACCGAGGCTGGTCACCAGGACGGACATCGAGAGGACGGACTTCATCTGGGCGCCCGCCTGTCCACGGCGCGTGCCAGCAATCGCGGCCCCGTGTCCGCAGCAAGGACCTGAAATCGCTGGAGACCGGCGGGACCCGAGACATCGCATGCGTCAGGTCGCAAGCTGTCGCGCGACCGGGAATGGCCAGCGGGCTGGAGTGGTTGACAGGCCGCTCGCCGGGGGGTTTCCTCGGCCCCTCCACCGGAACCCCATATGTCTGATCGCCTCACCGAAGACGTCACCAAGCTCCAGGGTCGCTTCAACTCGCTCAAGGCCGAGGTCGGGAAAGTCCTGGTCGGCCAGGACGACATGCTCCACCGCCTGCTGCTCGGCATGCTCGCGGGCGGCCACGTCCTGCTCGAAGGCGTACCTGGCCTCGCGAAGACGCTCGTCATCAAGACGCTCGCGAGCTCGCTCGACGGAACGTTCTCGCGCATCCAGTTCACGCCCGACATGCTGCCGGGCGACATCGTCGGCACGCAGATCTACAACCCGCGCGAGGGCACGTACACCGCCAAGAAGGGCCCGGTGTTCGGCAACTTCATCCTCGCGGACGAGATCAACCGCGCTCCCGCAAAGGTCCAGTCCGCGCTCCTCGAAGCGATGCAGGAGCGCCAGGTCACGCTGGGCGATCAGACGTTCAAGCTCGCGGATCCGTTTCTCGTGCTCGCGACCCAGAACCCGATCGAGCAGGAAGGCACCTATCCGCTGCCCGAGGCGCAGCTCGATCGCTTCATGCTCAAGGTTCGCGTCGGCTATCCGACGAAGGAGGACGAGGTCAAGATCATCGACCGGATGGCGGGCTCGGGCTCCGAGCCCACCGCGAGCAAGGTGATGAACACGGACGAGATCCTCGAGGCACGCGACCTCGTGCGGCAGATCTTCGTCGATGACAAGGTCAAGCGCTACGCGGTGGACCTCGTCTCGGCGACCCGCGATCCCAAAGCAGCAAACATGGCGCAGCTCGCGCCGCTGATCGACAACGGCGCCTCGCCGCGTGCCTCGATCGCCCTGATCAAGGTCGCGAAGGCCCAGGCACTCCTGTCAGGCCGCAGCTACATCTCGCCGCACGACGTGAAGACGATCGCGCACGATGTCCTGCGCCACCGCATCCTCGTCAGCTACGAGGCAGAGGCCCAGGGCAAGTCCACGGATCACGTGATCGGTCAGATCCTCGAGAACGTCCCCGTTCCCTGAGCCGTCATGCTCCCCGCTGAAATTGCGCAAGCGGTCAAGCGCATCCAGTTCGTCACCGGTCGTCACGTCTCCGATGTGATGGCCGGTGCGTACCTGTCCGTGTTCAAGGGACGCGGCATGGAGTTCGACGAGGTCCGCCCGTACGTTCCGGGCGACGACATCCGCACGATCGACTGGAACGTCACCGCGCGCACCGGCGAGCCCCACGTCAAGCGCTTCGTCGAGGAGCGCGAGCTGACCGTCATGCTGCTCGTCGACGTCAGCGCATCGCAGGACTTCGGCTCGGGTCGGCGCAGCAAGCTCGAAGCGGCGGTCGAGCTGTCCGCGCTGCTCGCGATGAGCGCCGTCGAGAACGGCGACAAGGTCGGCATGCTGCTGTTCCACGGCGGCGCGGACCTCTACATCCCACCGCGTAAGGGCGGCAAACACGCACTGCGCATCGTCCGCGAGGTCCTCGCGCGCGGCCAGGCAACTCCGACCGGCCTCACGGCACGCAGCACGTTCCTCGAGATCCCCGCGACCGTTCGCCGGTGGTGGAAGAAGCTCCAGGACAAGACACGCGGCGAGCCCCGTCGCGGTACCAGCATCAGCGCCGCACTCGAGTTTTGCCGTCAGGTGCTGCCGCGCCGATCGGTGCTGTTCCTGATCTCGGACTTCCTCGACGACGGATACCTCCAGGTCCTGCGCCACGCGAACCGCAAGCACGACATCGTGGCGTCGCTCATCACCGATCCGCGCGAGGCCGACATGCCGCCCGCCGGCCTCGTCACCCTCGAGGATGCAGAGTCGGGCAAGACCCGCCTCGTCGATACGCGCAGCAAGGAGTTCCGGACCGAGCTCGCGAAGCGTGCGCACTCTCGGCAGACCGAGCTCAAGGATCAGCTGCGTTCGACGGGCATGGACATGATCGTGTTCGATGCCTCGGCGTCGATGGTCGACCCGCTGCTCAAGTTCTTCCGCGAGCGAGAGCGTCGGTTGAGGAGATGAAGAAGTGAGCCGCCAAGGACGCCAAGAGCGCCAAGCAGAAACGAGAGAGGGTTTCGGTCGAAACTCGACTACGCGGTCGTTGTCGCGCGCGGCACCAAACCAAGCTCTGCTTGGCGTTCTTGGCGCCCTTGGCGGTTCCCTTCTGGTTCTTTCGCTGGTCGTGCTGTGCGCGTCCTGCAGCGGCGGCGCCGAAGACGCGACAACGGACGAGCCGGTTTCGATCGTTCCCGCGAAGGACGCCATCACCAAGACGGTCGAGAACGGCCCCGTGAAAGCGACGGTCAAGGTCTGGCCCGCCAAGCCCGCACTCGGCGAGTCGATCTACGTTCGCCTCGAGGTCGAGGCACCCGCGGGCGTCAGCATCGATGCGCCATATCAGGAGGCAGGCGATCAGCGGCTCGGGCGGTTCCGCGTCGTCGGCTTCGTGCGGTCGTCGTCACCGGGCCAGGGCAAGCTCGCGGGCGGACAGATCCACGAGCAGACGTACACGCTCGAGGCGCCGTCGAGCGGGCGGCACCGGATCCCGCCACTTCGGCTCGAGATGATCGATGCGCGCGCGGCGAGTAGCCCCGACGCGAAGAAGCCACAGGAGCTGCTGACCGACGAGGTCCCGATCGAGGTCACGCCGGTGCCGGCGGAGCAGGCGACGGCGGAGCTCAAGCCCGCCCTCGGCGAGCTCGATCCCGACGTGGGCAAGACGGGGTGGGCCTTGATTCTCGGGCTCGGGGGCGGCGCGCTGATGCTGATCTCCGGGACGATCCTCACGATCCGCGCGTTGCGTGCACGCCGGCGGATCGAGAAGCAGCGGTCGGCCTACGAGGAGGCCGTGGCGCACCTGCGCGACCTCGAGCAGCGCGGTGCCCCCGACGATACCGGGGCGGATGCGTGGTTCGTGGAGCTGTCGGCCATCGTTCGCCGCTACCTCGAACATCGCTACGAGATCCGCGCCCCCGAGCTCACGACGGAGGAGTTTCTGCTCGTCGCGACTGCGAGGCCGGAGCTGACGACCGAGCATCGCGGCCTCTTGACCTCGTTCCTCGAGCGCTGCGATCGCGTGAAGTTCGCAGGCTACCGGCCAGATGCGGATGAATCGATCGCGACGCTCGCCGCGGCGCGTGGGTTTGTCGAGGACACGCGGCTGCGCGACCACGAGGCGGTGGCGGCATGATGCGGATGTTTGGCATCGACTTCGCGCAGCCGTGGTTCTTGCTCGCCGCGTTGCTCGCGCCGGTGGCCGTGTGGTTCTCGCTGCGCAGCGCGGGGCGTGTCGTGTTCTCGTCGCTGCGTGCCCTGCCCCACGGCGGCGAGACCTGGCGCACGCGGTTCGCGTGGCTACCTGACGCGCTGATCGGGCTCGCCGTCGTCGCGCTCGCGATTGCGCTCGCGGGTCCACGCGCCGGTGACAAGAGCTCGCGCGTTCGCCGTGACGGCATCGCGATCATGATGGCGGTCGACGTCTCCGGCTCGATGCGAGCACTCGACCTGTCCGCGAAGAACCGCGAGCTGACGCGACTCGATGCAGTCAAGGAGGTCTTCGAGAAGTTCGTGCTCGGTGGCAAAGGCCTCGATGGCCGCCCCGACGACGCGATCGGTCTCGTCGCGTTCGCGCGGTACGCCGATACGCGCAGCCCACTGACGCTCGACCACGGCAACCTCGCATCGGCGGCGCGCCAGCTCGAGTTCGCGACCGAGGGCGAGGACGGCACGCACATCGGCGCCGGGCTGGAGCTCGCCGTGACCCGGCTCGCCGAGTTCAAGCCGAAGGACAAGACCGTCGGCCGCATCGTGATCCTGCTGACCGACGGCGAGTCGAACTTTCACGAGATCGACGAGGACACCGCGATCGAGGATGCGGTCAAGGCGGGCGTCAAGGTGTACACGATCGGCGCCGGAACCAACGGCATCGCGCCGATTCGCACCCAGCGCGGCGACCTCATGCAGGTGCAGGTGTCGATCGACGAGACCACGCTGCGCAAGATCGCCGACAAGACCGGCGGTCAATACTTCCGCGCCACCGACAACGCGAGCCTCGCCAAGATCTACGGTCAGATTGCCGAGCTCGAGACCACGACGATCGAGCAAGACCAGTTCACCGAGTATCGTCAGCACTACGCGATGTTCGTGGTGATCGCGATGCTGCTCGTCGTGGTGGCATTCGTGTTGCGGGGCACCGTCCTGAGGAGATTGCCGTGATCGATTGGACGTTCGTCCATGTTGATCGCATCCACCTCGTGTGGGCGGCGATCGGAATCACCGTGCTGCTCGGCATCCTCGATCTGCGCTCACGCGGTGCGATGTCCACGTTCCTGTCGCCGGTGATGCAGCGCCGGCTGACCGCGCAGGCGAGTACGAGCCGGGTGATCCTGCGCCTCGGCCTCCTGCTGTGCGCGATGCTGTGTGCGGTCGCTGCACTGATGCGGCCGCAGGCGCGCGGAGTGACCGAGACGGTGAGCACCTCGTCGGCCGCGGCGGACGTCGTGTTCGTACTCGATGCGTCGCGCTCGATGCTCGCCGAGGATGCTGCTCCGAACCGGCTCGCACGAGCGAAGGCAGAGATCTCCCAGCTCGTCGCCCGTCTCGAGGGTCATCGCGTCGGGCTGGTCGCGTTCGCGGGCCGCGCCGTCCAGGTCTGCCCGCTGACTCCGGACCACTCGTTCTTCACGACCGTGCTGCCGACGATCGATACGATGAGCACCGGCAAGGGCGGCACGAAGATCGGTGAGGGCATCAAGACTGCGCTGCGCGGCTTCTCGGCCGGTGGCGGCGTCAAGCTCATCGTGTTGATCACCGATGGTGACGACCAGGACGCGTACTCCGAGGAGGCCGCGAAGGCGGCACGCGATGCCGGCGTCAAGATCGTCGCGGTCGGACTCGGTAGCGAGGAAGGCAGCCCCATCACGCTCACCGATCCGCAGACCGGTGCGCGCCAGCCGCTGATGCACGACGGCAAGCCGGTGATCAGCAAGCTCAACGGCGAGCAGCTCCGCAAGATCGCGCTCGTGACCGAAGGTGCATACATCCCTGCAGGCACATCCGCGATCGACCTCGATTCGATCATGGAGAGCCACGTGCAGCCGATCGTTCGCGCGGCATCCGATGCGGCGGTCCGGCGGATCCCCGCAGAGCGATTCCAGTGGCTCGTGCTCGGCAGCCTCGTGTTCTTGCTCGGTGCGCTATGGGTCGCAGCCGGTGCCGGCGATCGGAGAGCTCGATGATGCGCGCGTTGATCGTGATGGTGCTCATTGCAGGCTGCGGCGGCGAGCACCGCGCAGCGCGCGACATCTACAACCAAGGCGTGGCGGCGATCGTGAAGGGCGACTACGAAGCGGCAGAGAAGCTCTTGCTCGACGCGCGCAGCCAGGCCGGCGTCGATCCCGAGCTCCGGTTTCACGCGGCCTATGACCTCGGGGTGGCGTACGCCGCGCACGCCGACAAGGTGAAGCTCGGCGAGAAACCGGACCTTGCCAAGGCGCTCGAGCTTGCGCAGCAAGCGCTGTCCTGGTTCAACGACGCGGCCCGGCTGCGCAAGGACGATCCAAACACCCTGGCAAACCTCGCGATCGTGCGTGCGCGCGTGCAAGCGATCAGCGACGAGCTGCGCAAGGGCGAGGGCTCGCTCGAGGCCCGGCTCGACCGGCTGATCGCGGATCAGCGCACGTTGCTCGATGACGCGCGTGGTGCCTGGCTCTCGATCAAGCAAGCCGGTGGAACGGACCCTCTCGCGCACCAAGGCACGCTGACTCACCTCGCTGACCGCGAACGCGGAATCGTTGCGGAGGCGGGCGTCATCGTCGACCTGGCATCCGACGAGATCGATGCGATCGGCAAGAAGCCCGAGGAGAAGCGAACCGACGAGGAACGTGTTCGGGTCGTCCAGCTCAAGAACCTCGACCTCTACCTGCTGGACGGCAGGACCCGGATCGCCGAAGCGCGTCGCAAGCTTCAGGAGCTCGCAGCCGAGGAGGGCGTCGTCAAGGCCGAGGCAGCGCTGACCGCGCTCAAGCGCGCCCGCGAGCAGCTGCTCGACCCGATCACCGTGCTCCGCGGCGTCGCACAGGACGAGCTCGTGGTCCTGCAGGAAACGACGTACGCCGCGGCGGCTGCGGGAACCCTCGAGCTCGGCCCGGATCAGCAGCCGCCTTCCGAGCTACCGGCGTGGCTCGCGTCACCGCTGATCGCCGAGCGCCAGGGTGGGTTGCGCGATCGACTCGAGGAGGTCCGCGCCCGCCTCGCTGCGGCGACCGAACACTCCGCGAACCCTGCACCGGCGACACCGCCCGATCCCAAGCAAGCGAAGCTACTCGAGCGGGTCAAGGTCGCCGTGCCGTTCGTCGTCGAGGCGAGCACCGCGATGGACCGTGCCCGCGAGACGCTCGCTGGCAATCAGCTCAAGTCCGCCATCGATCACGAGCGCGCGGCGCTGGTCGCGCTGTCGGCGGCGATCGAGCAGTTCGCGGATCTCAAGCAGACCGTCGAGCTCGCGTATGGTGATCACCACCAGCTCGTGACGATGCTCGGCCCTGAAGCAGCGAAGCAGATGAAGGCAGATCTTCGCGCGAAGGAGACCCGCGAGGCGCTGGCGCGCAACGTTGCGCGCATGCCCCGGCTCAAGGAGCTGATCGCCGAGGAGGTCGCCGGGCTGCAGGATCCCCCTGCGGATACGCCCGCCGACAAGCTCGAAGCCGCGAAGCAGGCGATCGAACAGCAGCGCCAGATGCTCGCGCGCGCCGAGGAGCTGCGAGGTCAGGCGCAGACCGCCCTCGATCAGCTCGCGAAGGCGTTCACGGCGAACACCGATCCGTTGCCACCCGCGACCGATGCCGACGCGAAGCTCACCGAGCTGCGCAAGCTCCTGTTCTCGGTGATCGAGCACCTGCAGCAGTTGATTCGCGACCAGGGCGAAACCCGCGATCAGACGTCGGCGGCACACGCCGAAGATCCACTGTCGCGCGAGCCGAAGATCCCCGGGCTCGTCGGGCGGCAGAGCGGACACGGAGAGATCGCGAAGGCGATCACCGAGGCGCTCGCTGCGCAGGCGGATGCCGCCAGCAAGGCACCGGCACAGCCTCAGCAGGGCGGCCCCGATCCCAAGACGCTGTCTGCTGCCGCTGCCGAGGTTCGCCTGGCCCAGAGCGAGATGGGGGACGCGGGTCGGATCTTGACCAAGGCGCGCGATTCCAAGACCTCGAGCGAGACTCTCGAGCCGTCCGTGAAGAGCCAGGCCAAGGCGATCGAGCACCTCGAGGCCGCGCTCCGGCTGCTCCAGCCGCCGCAGGATCAGAAGCAGGATCCGCAGGACAAGAAGCAGGACCAGCAGGAGCAGAAGCAGGACAAGCAGGAGGAGCAGAAGCCCGGCGGTGCAAGCCAGCGCGCGCGCGACGACGATGCTCGCCGGCAAAAGGAGCGTCGCAAGCAGGAGTCGCAGGGCGATCCGGCCGAGAAGGACTGGTGATGCGCCATTCGTTGTTCGCGCTGTTCGTTCTGATCACGCTGGGCGCCTTCGCGGGCACCGCCAGCGCCGATGAACCACGCGCCCAGTTCCGGCTCGACGGCGGCCAGCCCCACGTCGATGTCCCGTTCCAGCTCGAGCTCATGGTCGACGGCTTCGACGAGCAACCAGCACCAGTTCAACCAAAGCTCGAGCTGCCGAACGCGACCGTCACGCCGCTCGGTGCCACGCCGAACGTCTCGCGCAGCATCCAGATCGTGAACGGGCGCCGCTCCGAATCGGCACGCGTCACCTGGGCACTGCGCTGGCGTGTCGAGGTCCACAAGGCGGGCGGGCTGCGCGTCCCCGCGACCACCGTCGTGCAGGGAGCGAAGAGCGCGACCGCACCAGCGGGCGATGTCTCCGTTGGCACCGTGCCGGTCGCCGACGATATGAAGATCTCGCTCGAGCTCCCGAACCGCCCGGTGTTCGTGGGCGAGACGGTACCCGTGACGATGACCTGGCTGTTCCGTCGCCAGCCGCAGGATCAGACGTTCAACGTACCGATGCTGTCGAGCGATGCGTTCCTGGCGAGCGCGCCACCGGTGACCGGCCAGCGCCGCGCCTTGCCGGTCTCCGCCGGCGCGAAGGAGCTGCAACTGCCGTTCGCCGTCGACCAGGTCGGCGGTTCCAACCGGCTGATTGCGACGTTCTATATCGCGCCCAAAAAGGCGGGGAAGATCGACATTGCGCCGGCGTCCGTCGTGGCCGCGCTCGCAGTCGGCCGCGCGGATTTCTTCGGCAACGCTCCATCGCAGATGTTTCGTGCGAGCGACGTCGCGCGCACGCTCGAGGTCAAGGCACTCCCCGAGACCGATCGACCTCCGACATTTGCGGGCGCCGTCGGGGATCAGTTCTCGATGGAGGTGCGCACGAGTCGTTCGGTCGTGTCGCTCGGTGAGCCCGTCGAGCTCGTCGTCAAGGTGAAGAGCAACCAGCTGCTCGATACCCTGTCGCTCGGCAAGCTCGATGGCGAAGGTCGTCTACCGAAGGACAAGTTCACGGTCCCGGCCGAGCCACCGACGGGCGAGCTGTCCGACGAGGGCAAGACCAAGACGTTCAAGATCACGGCGCAGGTCACGGCTCCCACGACCGAGATCCCGGCGCTCGCCTTCTCGTACTTCGATCCCACGCGGAGCACGTACCAGACGATCCACTCCGAGCCGATCGCGCTCTCCGTCAAGGGCGGCAGCTTCGTCGGCGCCGGCGATGTGGTGTCGGCGACGCCCAGCAAGCGAACCCCGACCGCCACTGTCACCGATGACACGAGCGCACTCGTCAACGCGGACCTCGCGCTCTCGGGCCTTGGTGCGGTCGACGAC
>JACCQV010001082.1 GCA_013813945.1 Deltaproteobacteria bacterium
TGGAAGCCATGCTCGACGCGCAAGCCTGCGGCGATCGCATCGGCGGCATCGCGCGCGCGGAACAGCGGGATCACCGGCATCAACAGCTCGTGCTGGACGAACGGATGTTGTTCGTCGACCTCCATCATCAGCAGCTTGAGGTCGTGGCCGTGGCCGCTGATGCCGATCGCCTTGGCGATCAACGCCGCGTTCTTGCCGACCCACGCCTTGTTGACGTGATCGCCCTCGAGCACGACCTTCTCGAGCTCTTTGGTCTGCCGCGCATCGAGCCACAGCACGGGCTGGCGCTTGAGCTCGGCGATCAGGTCGGTCGCGATCCGATCGACCGCGATGATTTCTTTCTCGGCGATGCAGACGATGTTGTTGTCGAGCGAGGCACCGCGCACGATCGCGTTCGCGGCCTTGCCGAGGTCGGCCGTCTCGTCGACGACGGCAGGCGGATTCCCGGGGCCTGCCGCGATCGCCTTCTTGCCCGAGTTCATCGCGGCCTTGACGACCACCGGGCCACCCGTGACCACGATGATGCGCACCAGCGGGTGCTTCATCAGGACGCCGGCGCTCTCGACCGTCGGCTGCTCGACCGAGGTGATCACGTCGCGCGGACCGCCGACGGCTTGCATCGCCTCGTTGAGGATGTGGACGAACCAGTTGGAGACCTTCGCCGCCGACGGATGGACGTTGAAGACGACCGCATTCCCGGCCGCGACCATGCCGATCGCATTGCACAGGATCGTCTCGGTCGGATTCGTCGTCGGCGTGACGGCGAGCAGCACTCCGTACGGTGCGCGCTCGGTGAGCATCAGGCCGTCATCGCCCGTGTAGGCCACCGGGCGCAGGATCTCGCAGCCCGGCGTCTTGGTCGCGACGAGCTTGTTCTTCTCGAGCTTGTCCTCGTAGCGGCCGAGGCCGGTCTCCTCGATCGCGTAGCGCGACAGGAGCTCGTTGTTGGCGAGTGCGCACTTCCGCATCGCCTCGACCATCCTCGCGCGCGTCGCGACGGGGAGGCGCTCGTTCTGCTCGAAGCCCTTGCGCGCGGCCTTCGCGGCCTGGTCGGCATCGGCATAGACGCCGTTGGTGCCGCGCGGGATGTTCGCGCCCTTCTTCGACTCGATCTTCGACTCCGTTTGCGGCGTCGGTGCCGGGCGCGGCGGCGCTGCGGGCGTCGCCGTTCCACCGAGGCGCTCGAGCACCTTGCCGATGATCTCCTCGATCTTTCCCTCGTCGATCCCGAGACCAGCCTTCGCGGGCGCGCTCGGCTTGGCCACGGCAGCAGCTCCGTTCGTTGGCTCGCTGGCCTTCGCGGGTCCGCTCGCCTTCGCGGGTCCGATTGGCTTGTAGACGTACGCCACGAGGATCAATCCTTGACGTAGCGGTTCTCACCGCCGACCGCGATCGTGTCGACGATCGCCATGATCGTCGCATCGACCGGACGGTTCTGGGTCACGGTGGTCTGCCGCGCCGACGAGCCGGCGCAGTACAGGACGACCTCGCCGATCCCGGCGCCGACCGCGTCGACCGCCACGGCGACCGCGCCCGTCGGCGTGCCGTCGACGTCGCACGCGCGCACGACGAGCAGCTTCAGCCCGTCGAGCGTGGGCTCCTTGCGGCTCGCGACCAGTGTCCCGATGACCTTGCCGAGGACCATGGGTCCTACTTCTTGTTGCCAGCGTCGCCGCCAGCGCGGCCGAGCGGCAGCGTCGCGTCGACGTTTGCGTGCGGGCGCGGGATGACGTGAACCGAGACGACTTCGCCGACGCGCTCCGCAGCGCGCTGACCAGCCTCGGTCGCTGCCTTGACGGCCGCAACGTCGCCACGGACGATCGCGGTGACGTAGCCGCCACCCGTCTTCTCGAAGCCGACGAGCTCGACCTTGGCAGCCTTGACCATCGCATCGGCCGCTTCGACCATGCCGACGAAACCTTTTACTTCGATCATTCCGAGTGCGTCAGCCATCGCGTTCTCCTAGTCGCCCCCCGGGCCGTGGCCCGGGAAAGTTGATCATTTATCGACGAACTTCTCTGGTTCTCTACCGGTGACTGCAGCAAGCGCTGCGGTCGCCGCCGCCGCCGCCTCATCGATCTCTGCCTCGGGCCCCGCCATGTAGAGGCGCCCGAATGCACCGTAGGGGGTCACGTTGACCAGGTTTACCTGGGCCGCCTTCTCCGCCTCGTTCGCCGCGAGCACCGCATAGCCGGCCGGCTCGCACTCGAAGATGAACAGCGACTGGCCCGGCAGCACCATCATACCCGCGCTCGAGCGGTTGATGATCTGCGTCTGGTACGCCTCGACGCCGCGGATGATCTGGTTGGTCAGGACCTTCGGCTTGAGGCGCTGGCTCTCCTCGACGCCGAGGTACTTGAGGATCGTCGCTCCGGCCTGCAGGACTTCACCCTTGTCGTTGTGGTGAATCTCGAGGAGTCCGTAGGCCCGCTCGACGACCTGCACGGCGGGTTGCACGGCCGTGGCCTTGAGCGCCGCGTCGGTCACCTGGTTGATCGCGATGCCGGGCGCGATCTCGACCCACAGGGATGCCTGGAACGGGACCGGCAGGAAGCCACGTGCGGTCTTGCCGACGAACGTCGCCTGCTGCGGCTGGAGCGCATCGAGGAAGCAGTAGGTACGCAGGACCGTTGCCATCTACGTCCGGCACGCTAACACGCGTGGTTTCCGTAGGTCCACGCGGTGGGGGTGGAATGCTACGTCGCAGTTGTCGCAGTCGCACGAGTTCTTCGCGCATGCCATGATGCCCGCGCTCGATGCGGTCAGCTCGCGGTTTCGCGCTCGTGCTCGTCGGTGCCCTGCCAGTTGTCGCCGGCGCGACCGACGCGCGCGCCGATCTCCTCTCGCGGGCCGTGGCGATCGTCGATGACGATCCAACCGGTGGTGGCGGTGCACCGGGTGCGGCACCCACGACCGTGGATGATCTCTCGACCTGGGCGGGCCCCGCGCGAGCGGTCACGTTGCCGGACCTCCTGCAGCAGGCCGTGCGCCAGGCGCCGACCCTGCGGACCGCCCGGATCGATATCACGATCGCGGAGGCGCAGATCGAGCAGACCTACGCACGCGACGACTGGCACGTCCGCGCGCAGCTCTATGGTCAGAGCTCGTCGAGCTTCATCAGCGGCTTCGCGATCGATCGGTCGACCACGATCGGTGCGACGGCCGATGTCTCGCGCCTGCTGCCCACGGGCGGAACCGTGACCCTCCACGTCGGCTCGCAGTATTCGCGGTCGACCTCGCCGATCAACGCCGCCGATATCAACACCATCTGGTCCGACGAGGTCTCGCTGGGGATCGTCCAACCCCTGCTGCGCGGCCGCGGTCGCCTGCTCTACGAGGCGAACGAGCGCCGTGCAACCCTGTCTCGTGACGCGGCGGTGCTCGCGCGCCGGCTCGCGGCGATCCAGGCCGTGCAGACGGTGGTGTCAGCGTACTGGGACCTCGTGCTCGCCGAGCGCCAGCTCGCGATCACGCAGTCGAGCCTCGATCTGGCCAAGGAGCGGCTGCGCATCACCACGCTCGGCAACCAGGGCGGCAAGATCCCACGCAGCGAGATCCCGGCGGTCCAGCAGATCATCGCGACACGCGAGGAGGACATCCTGACCGCGGAGCTCAATGTCCTCGAACGCTCGATCGCGCTGCGGCGAACCGTCGGAATGCCGATCGGCGCCGGCGAGCTCGGCCTCCGCGTGACGACGGATCTCGCCACCCGCGACGCGACCTGGGACCTCGGCCAGCTCACGGAGCGTGCGTTCGCCGCGAGCCCCGAGCTCGCGCAGCTCGCCAAGCAGGATGCGGTCACTCGCCTCGATATCGAGGTCACCGAGAACGGGCTGCTTCCTCAGCTCGATGCCGCGCTGAGCGTCGGCCCGACGGGACAGGACGAGAGCTTCGCGACGGCCTGGACGAACCTCGCCAAGTTCAAGTCGATCGCGATCGCCGGCTCGTTGACCTACGATCACGCCATCGGTCAAGAGGATGTCCGCGGCCGTGCTCGCGAGCTCCGCGCCAATCGCGAGAAGCTCGAGGTCAACGCGTTCGACATCCGGGCGCAGATCGCGCAGACGATGGCGCGCGCGATCGCACAGCTCGAGCTCGCGCGCCGCCGCGTCGGGCTGTCGGAGCGGGCGATCTTGCTCGCGAACGAGAACGTCAAGCTCGAGACCGATCGGTTCAACCTCGGCAAGTCGACCAACTTCGACATCCTCGGACGGCTCGAGGAGATGCGGCAGGCAGAGCTCCGGAAGTCGCAGGCGATGATCGACTGGCACAAGGCCGAGAGCGTCGTGCAGTCGCTGACCGGCGACATCCTTCCGGCGTACGGCATCGCTGTCGACTGACAGAGTTGACCGACCTTTGACGTGAGGCTGACGTGAGCGGCGTGCGATCGTGAACGATCGAGCACACGGGCACCGATGTCGCGGCACGTGCCACACGTGAAGCTGCGCGGACTTCGGCCGCACCCTGACAGGAGTGTCCCGGCAATCGCTGGCAATCGACCGTCAGTCGTGGCGCAGAGACCACTGGCATGCCGGTTGGATTGTCTCGACCGTCATGCACACGCCATCGCCTAGGATCTTGCTCGCGCTATCACTGATCTCCGCCGGTCTGTTCGGCTGCGACGAGGCACCCCCTCCCCCATCGGAGGTTCGCTCGCGACTGACCGAGGATCTCGGCCACGTCCTGCGCGAGGCCGCCGCTGCCGGTGAAGGCACCGCCGCCGCCATGCCGGGTGCGGCATCGTTCTCGGTCCTCGAGCGCGCGCTCGGCCAGGGCGACACCGCTACCTCGTTCCGCTTGGCTCGCGATCTCGCGGCGCGGTTCTCCGGGACCACCACCACGAGGCATGGCCTGGTGCCGACGGATCCGGTCGAAGAGGGCTTCGATACGGATGCGATCATCGAGCAGCTCACCCTGACGATCTTCACCGACGCGAATCACCTCGGTGGCGGCGTGTACCAGGTGCCGGTCGAGCTGGTCTGCGAGACCACCGATATCGACGAGGATGGCACGGCGATCACCTCGCTGGATCCTGACTGCGTGACGGCGTACGGCAACATCCAGCCGCGGATCCGGGTCGAGGAGGATGGGGACGATCTCGCGTTCGCGATCCAGCTCGGCGCCGGCCACGACGAGCCGCTGATCTTCACGCTGTCGCATACCTCGCTGGCGATGACGGTCGATCTCGACGGTGCGGAGGCCGCGATCGAAGCGGTGGCCACGGCATTCGGAGAGGCAGCGCCGAACGCTCGCCTCGAGGGCCGGTTCACCGGGCGTCTCGAGATCCTCGGCACCGCTCACGCACGTGTGTCGCTGACGGTCGACCGCGCGATCGCCGTCGCGGTCGCCGATGCCGGCGTCGATCTCGATGGTTCCGACGCCTTCCGTCTCGCGACCGGCGCCGGCCAGATCGCGCGCACGGAGCTCGACGGCAACGCCGCGACGGCATCGGCCTCACTCGACGTCAAGGCGACGACGCTGCACATCCCCGGCCTCGACGGGATGGACCTCGACCTGCCGGGCGCCTCGCTCACCATGACGGGCGCGGCAGGCCAGCCGGTGCAGCTCACGAACATCGGCCTCGGTGGCAGCACGACGACGCTGTCCAAGAATGGCGCGCTCGGCATGTCGATCGATCTCAACCCGAACGACGGCCGCTCGTTCGCGGCGACGATCACCGCCGACGAGGTCGCCGGCACCGAGACGATCACCGTGACCCCGAAGCTCGACCTTCGCATCTTCACCGACCACGCGGTGCTCGGCGATCCGGCGCCGGTCTACGACGTGACCCGCGTGCAGCTCACCGGCGGCCTTCGCGGCAGCGATGCGAGCGATCAGGTCGAGGTCATCGGCGGTGCGTTCTCGATCGCGACCAACCCCGCGTCGTACGGCTTCGCGGCGACGGCCGGTCAGTGCGTGTCGTCGACCGAGACGTTCGACTCGACGAGCGACGACTACTACACGCAGTGGACCGTCGGTATCTGCAACTGAGGCTTGCAACCAGGCTTCGCGGGGTTGCACGCCACAAGTTGAGAAAGGGGCCTGACCCCTTCCTTCCCTTCCTTCTCTTTAGGTCAGCCCGATGAAGCCCATGTGGACGCCGCCCTCCCGGCCGTCCCGGCGGTAGCTGAAGAACCGGTCGCCTTCACACTTCGTGCAGGGCGGCCGGTCGTCGATCTGCTCGGCGCGAACGCCGGCGCGCTCGAGGAAGGTCCGGCTCGCGACCCGCAGATCGATGTGGTTCTTGTTCGGGCCCTCGACGATCAGACCGGGGAGCTCGCCGAGCACGGCCCGGAACTCGTCGACGACCTCGCGTCCGACCTCGAAGCAGCACGGGCCGATCGATGGCCCGAGCGCCACGCGAATCCGTTCGGGCCGCGCACCGAGCTCGACCATCCGCGTGATCACGTTGGTGGCGATGCCGGCAACGGCGCCGCGCCAGCCGGCATGCGCGGCGCCGCAGACGCGCGCTTCGGCCTCCGCGAACACCATCGGGATGCAGTCCGCGGCAAACGCGCCGAGCACGGGTCCCACACGATCGCTGACGAGGCCGTCGAACTCGGCGCCCTCGGCGAGCGGCTCGCCGACCCGCCACACGTTGGTGCCGTGAACATGGCGCGTCGCGACCAGCTGCGCCGGATCGTAGCCGGCGTGCTCGGCGAGCAGCCGGCGATTGGTGTCGACGTTCGCCTGGTCGTCACCCCACCTCATGCCGAGGTTGAGCGAGCTGCGGAGGCCGGACGACACACCGCCCGTACGCTCGGGGAATCCATGAACGAACCCCGCGCTCGGGATCACGGGCGAGCGGTGGAGCTTGATCGGTTCCTGGACGGCCATCGCCTGGGGCTTACCATGGTACCGTCGAGGCATGATTCCGTACGAGGAGCTGGTGATCGCGCTGACGTCGTGGCGCGCCAAGCAGGGCCTTCCGGTTGCGGGTGGCATCGCGCCGCCGCCGGGCAGCGGGCCAACGCAGCAGCGCTCGGGACCACCGGCCGCTCCGCCGGGTGCGATGAAGACCGGGAGCACCGGACCGCAGCAGGCGTTCCTTGGCAACGTCTCGCCCCCTCCACCGCTCGCCGATGCCGAGGACTCGCTCGATGTCGACGAGTCGGCGCTCCTCGAAGAGGCGAACTACGACGCGCACGCGGACGACTTCTCGGCGACCGAAGGTCAGCAGGCCGACGACGGCGAGTCGACCTCGATCGGCGCGCCGCCGGCCGTGCGCACGTCGGAGCACACGCTCGACGACGGTGGCAACACGCCCTCCGGCTCCGGCTCGAACCGCAACCGCAACGAAGACTGGTGACGACCCCGATCGCCGAGGACGACGTCGCGGTCGAAGTCCAGGCGATCCAGGGCACGGCCGCGATCGGCCGCGTCATCGAGGCGGGAGAGCGTGCAGCCTCCCTGCTCGGTCGCACCGTGCTCGTCGGCCCGATCGACCCGTGCGGCGAGTGCGACGTGTGCCGCCGCGGCGGTGGCGCCGTGTGTCCTCTCGCCCGCCGACGCACCGAGATCCGCTCGCCGCTGATCGCACGTGGTCGCTGGGTCGTCGCGCTGGGGGACGGGCTCGAGCTGCCGGTACCCGCCGGAGCTGCGGTCGCGGGTGACGTCGCGCTCGCCTATACGCTGTACGCGCGAACCGGTGCAGCGCCGCGCGAGCCCCTCGTGATCGTCGGAGCCACGCCGGTGACCCGGTTCCTCGTCGAGATCGCGATCGCCAAGGGCCTCGCTCCGGTGATCGTGGTCGATCCGGCGCATGGCGCCTGGCGTGACTGGTTGACCGCCAAGGGAGCGACCCAGGCGACGACCGCCGAGGACGTCAAGGCTGCGTTCGTGACGCAGGGCCTCGGCGGCAAGCCGTGGCGCGTGATCGCAACCTCGGCGGTCTGCGTCGAGCTGGCCGCCTCGCTCGCGGGTCCGCGGGCCACGCTGACCGTTCTCGCTCCGATCGCGGCGCTCCCAGGTGATCTCGCCAGCCGCGAGGTCCTCGTGATCTCCGTCGCCGGCGCGCACCCGGACCTCGTCGTCGAGGTCGCGGCGATGTGCGTCAAGGGCGAGATCGACCTCGCGTCGGGCACCAGCGCCGCGGCCAACGCCGAGCTGCGCGCGGTCTGTCGCTTGCTCTGAGCGGGATGATCACTTCGGATCGGGCAGTCCGCTCTGTGCCGTCGAGGCGCTGCGACCCTCAGCCCCTCGTCGGGAGTCTCGCGGAAGAAGTGACCAGGCTGAACGCTCAGCGACCGCTGAGCACCTTCGACACCGAGAGCGCGACGCCCGCCAACTTGGTCGGCCGCAGTGAATCGCCGCGGCCGCGTTTCTCGACCAGCGTGTAAAGGCCGTGCTGCGGGCGCGTGTAGACGAACACCGTCCTGGTGCGTAGGTCGAAGAGCCAGTATTCGGGAACGCCGTTCTCAGCATAGATCGCGGACTTGATCCTGCGGTCCTTGCGCAACGAGCTCTCTGCGACCTCGATCAACAGGAGCGCCTTGCTCGGATGATAGGCCCGCCGCCGTTGCCGGCGTGAGACCGAGACATCCGGTTCAGGTTCCGAATCGTCGGTGGCCGCGAACGGGCTGTGTGATCGAACGTCGAACGCGTCGTCGAGCATCTTGATCAAGTACTGCGCGAGACGCGCCGTCACCGTCGCGTGCGACGCACCCTGCGGGCTCATCGTGACCAGCTGCCCCCGCAGGAGCTCGACGCGCTCGTCCTCGAACACGCCGAGCTCGACGAGTTGCTCGTACTCTCGACGTAGCAGTGGCCGCACCTTCTCGGGAGCGAGCAGAGCAGGATCGAGCATCGATTCCAACATAGCATGGCGAGTCGCGCGGCTCGCGACAGTGCGACTCGCGTGCCACGCGCAACCATGCGCACCGTCGAGCGATCCGCGTCCGGTGTCCGGCGACATTCGCCCACCGAGTCCGGGCACCGGACACTCGCCGCTCCAGGAGCGGCTACGACGCGAACGCGAACGCGCTAGCGCGCGACAAAAACGATGATCAGGACCAAGATCGCGAGCCCCACCACGAGCGCGGCGATGATCTTGCCGCGGCCGTCCTTCATCTCGCCGATCAGCGCGTCCTCGGAGACCTTGGCAACAC
>JACCQV010001164.1 GCA_013813945.1 Deltaproteobacteria bacterium
CCAGAAGTGGTCGTAGGAGTAGTGCTTGTTCTCCTCGAGGATGTCCGACTCGAGCTTGGTGATGACCTTGGTCTCCTGCTCGGGGGTCAGCGGCAGGTCCTGCACCCAGACCGTGCGGTCGGCGAGCTGGTAGACCGCGATCATCTGCACGGGGCTCATCTTCCCGACCCAGAAGCTGTTCTCGCCCCGGAGGAATCCCCAGCCCATGTCGAGCGGCTTGGCGAAATCGCCGATGCCGTAATTGTAGCAAGCGTCGCGTCGCCCACCGTCGCCGCACGTGCACAGCGCGATGTGGCCGTGACGCTCCCAGATCAGCGATCCGACGCCCATCGTCACCAGCTTGACGCCGGGCTTGCCCTCGCAGACATCGACGATCGGGCCGCTGGGACGGTGGCGCGGCTGCTGCGCCTTGCACGCAGTCAGCATCACGAGGAGCGCACAAACCAGCGTCGCAATTCGACGAGTCACCTTGGCCAGTGTGTTGTGGACGCTGGGTTTGTGCAAGGGCTACAAACCCGCCGTGGGATTCGACTTGACCGCAACGGCGACCGGTTCGCGAGCGCGAACCGCGACGCTGACGACCGCACACGGGACGATCGAGACACCGGTGTTCATGCCCGTCGGCACGCGCGGCACCGTGCGGACCCAGACACTGGCGCAGCTCGAGCGACTGGGTGCTCCGATCCTCCTCGCAAACACCTATCACCTGCTCGCCCGACCTGGTCCCGAGGTCTTCGAGAAGTTCGGCGGGCTCCACCCGTGGATGGGCTGGAAGGGCTCGATCCTGACCGACTCTGGCGGCTTTCAGATCTTCTCGCTCGCCGAGGGCCGGGCGATGTCCGAGGAAGGCGCCGAGTTCCGGCATCCGTCCGCCGGAACGGGAATGTTATTGACCCCGGAGAGATCGATCGCGATGCAGCGATCGATTGGCTCGGACATCATGATGGTGCTCGACCAGTGCATTCCGTCGACGAGCCCGCACGCGCAGGCGAAGGCGGCGATGGAGCTCACGCATCGGTGGGCGAAGCGCTCGCTCGATGCCCGAGGAACATCGGAGCAGCAGCTGTTCGCGATCGTTCAGGGCGCCTGCTTCGAGGACCTCCGGCGCGAGAGCGCGGCCGCGTTGACCGGGTCCGGTGGGTTCGATGGCTATGCGATCGGCGGACTCGCGGTCGGCGAGTCCCGCGCGCAACGCGAGGACATCACCGAGCTGACGACCCAGCTGCTCCCACCCGATCGACCGCGTTATCTGATGGGCGTGGGCACGCCGATCGATTTGCTCGAGGGCGTGCACCGCGGCGTCGACATGTTCGATTGCATCCTGCCGACCGCCCTCGCGCAGCACGGCAAGGCGTTCACGTCGCACGGGCGGATCGATCTTCGCCGTGGCGTGCACAAGATGGCCGAGCAGGCACTCGATGCGACGTGCGCGTGCGAGGCCTGCACGCTGTACTCGCGCTCGTATCTGCATCATCTGGTGAAGTGCGAGGAGCCACTCGGCTGGCAGCTGCTGGCGTTCCACAACCTCACGTTCTACGTGAAGCTGATGGCCGAGATCCGCGCGAGCATCGCCGCGGGAACCTTCGCCGCGTTCTACGCGGAGCGCCGCGAGGAGCTCGCTCTCACTGATCTCGACAATCCACCAGGCCCGAAGCCGCGCATGCGCGAGCGCAAGGCGATGACGCTGGGCGCGTTCGGAATCGGGGTCTCTGCGTCGGGTCACGCGAGCATCGAGCACCTCGCGTCGGGTCAGGTCATGCACCCGGACGACGATCCCAACACCGAGGCCGAGCGTGTCTACGTGGGGCAGTCAGCGCTGATCGCCCGCGCGCTCACGGGTGACGGTCCCGCGCTCGTGATCTGGGACGTGGGCCTCGGAGCCGCGCACAACGCCCTCGCACTGATCCGCGCGCTCGATGCCGCCCCGAACCACGCTCCGATCGAGCTCGTCAGCTTCGAGTACGACCTCGACTCGTTCCGGCTCGCGCTCGCGAACACCGGACCGTTCCCGCACCTCCGGCATCCAGCGCCGCACGTTCTCGCGCACCATGGCGAGTTCGTCCGTGATCGGCTGCGGTGGCGGCTCGTCGAGGGCGACTTCCTGACGACGTTCCCCGCAGAGCCCGCGCCCGATGTCATCCTCTACGATCCGTTCTCGACCAAGGTCGACACTCCGATGTGGTCCCTCGCGACACTGCGCGCGCTGTTCGCCCACCTGACGCGGCGGACCGAACTGTTCACGTACTCCGCGTCGACTGCAGTGCGGTCGTCCCTGCTGCTCGCGGGCTTTCACGTCGCGCGTGGCATCTCGTCGGGTCCCAAGGACGAGACCACGATCGCGCTGCGGTTCGGTGACGACGCTGATCTGATGACGCACCACCGCCTCCTCGATCACACCTGGCTATCGCGCCGCGCCCGCTCGACCGCTCAGTTCGCTGCCGACATTCCGCCCGAACAGCAGATCGAGCTCGAGCGGATGCTGATGACACACCCGCAGTTCGTCTAACCCCAGAGTTCGGCTGTGTTGATCCGGCGTTGGCGTAAGCGTAGGCGTCGGCGTAGGCGGCTCATGAGATCATCTTCGTCAGCATCGAGACGATGCGGACCAGCAACGTGTGGCCGTCGGGGATTCGTCGATCATCGATGCCGATGGCTTGCATGGCGTCCAGGACCGCAGCGCACTCGAGTGCAGAAC
>JACCQV010001172.1 GCA_013813945.1 Deltaproteobacteria bacterium
CTTGACGGCGACGGGTCTGGGCATCGCCGCCTGCGTGCTGGGCGCCTTCCAGTCGCCGAGCGCAGCGACGAGCTTCGGCTGCAGCTCGGCGAGGGTGATGTCACCGACGACGATCAGCGTCGCGCGATCCGGGCGCAACCGGTCCTTGACCCACGCGACCGCGTCCTCGCGCTTGAGCGCGGAGATGCTCGCCTCGGTTCCGCTCGCGGGCGGTGCGTATGGGTGGCCCGCGAAGAACAGCAGCCCCGACGCCACGCGCCGCGCGATCGAGTCCGGGCGCGCCTTCTCCTGCCGGATCCCGGCGAGCCAGCTCGCGCGTGTACGCTCGAGCTCGGTCGCATCCATCGTGGGGCGCAGCAGAACGTCCGCGAGCACGGCGAGCGATGGATCGAGATTGGGCGTGATCGCCGACAGGCTCAAGATCGCCGTATCGAGTGTCGCGCCGACACGGAGCCGCGCGCCCAGCGATTCAACCTTGTCGCCGAGTGCGAGCGCGTTGTACGGACCAGCGCCCTCGTCGAGCATGCCCATCGTGAAGTTCGCCAGGCCAGGCTTGGTCGACGGATCCGACGAGAAACCTGCGCCCTGCACCTCGAGGCTCATCTGTACGAGCGGCAGTCCGCGCCGCTCCGCGAGGACGACCTTGAGCCCGTTCGGCAACGTCGCGCGCTGCAGCTTCGGGAACGCGAGCGCCGGGAAGTCCGTTGGCATCGGCACGCCCTTCGTGCGATCGACCTCCGACGGCGAGGTCTTCAGCTTCTTGTCGGCCGGCGCGACCTTGGTGGGCGGCAGGTTCGCGACCGCGGGCTTCTCGACCGCCGGCGTCCGCGCGCCCGGCGTGACCGTGAGGACGTGATCGCCCTTCTTCAGGTACTTCTTGCCAAGCGCCTGGAGTTGAGCGGCGGTCGTCCCGGCCGTCACCTTGAGCGAGCGCTCGTAGCAATTCGCCTTGCCGGTGAACACCGCGCATCCGGCGAGCACGTCCGCCTTGCCGCCGAAACCACCGATGCGCTCCACGCCGCGAATGAACTCGGCCGATAGCAGCGTCTTGGCCTGCGCAAGCTCTTCCTTGGACGGGCCCTTCGCGAGCAGCGCAGCGAGCTCCTCGTCGATCGCCTTCTCCACGGCAGCCGCGTCGCCGCCCTGCTTTACATCCGCCTGGATGATGAACAGACCGCCGAGCTCGTTGCTGTAGTTGAAGGCGGTGATCGAATCGACCGACTTGTCCTTGTGCAACAGGCGCCGATCGAGCCGCGACGACCGCGCGCCACCGAGGACGAACGCCATCATGTCGAGCCGATCTGCATTGTCGGTGCCGGCACCGGGCACGTTCCACACCCGATAGATGCGCGTCTGCGGCACGGCGTCCACGAACGACTCCCGGGTGGTCTTCGTGCGCGTGGCAATCTGCGCGGGCAGCTTCTTCACAGTTGCAGTCGGCGCGATGTCGCCGAAGTACTTCGCGACCTTCTGCTTGGCCGTCGTGAGATCAATGTCGCCAGCGAGCACGAGGACCGCGTTGTTCGGGCCGTACCAGCTCTTGAACCAGTTCTTGACGTCGTCGACCTGCGCCGCGTTGAGATCGTTCATCGAACCGATCACCGTGTGGTTGTACGGATGCTTCTCGCCGTACACCGCGGCGAAGATCAGCTCGAACGCACGACCGTACGGCTGGTTCTCGCTCTGCCGCTTTTCGTTCTGCACGACGCCGCGCTGCTCGTCGAGTGCGGCCTGGTCGATCGCGCCGAGCAAGTGGCCCATGCGATCCGACTCCATCCACAGGGCGGTATCGAGCGCGGTCGTCGGGACGTTCTGGAAGTAGTTCGTCCGATCTGTATTCGTCGTGCCGTTCTGATCGGTCGCACCGACCAGCTCGAACGGCTCGAAGAACTCACCCTTGTGATTCTCCGAGCCCTGGAACATCAGGTGCTCGAACAGGTGGGCGAAGCCACTCCGCCCGAGCGGCTCGTTCTTGGAGCCGACGTGATACCAGATGTTCACCGCGACGATCGGTGCCTTTCGATCCGTGTGCACGATGACGCGGAGCCCGTTCGGGAGCTTGAACTCCTCGATCGGAATCGACACGGCAGGTGCGGCGAACGCCGGTGTGATGAGCAGCAACGACGCGACGACCAGGCGCATGAGCGATGTCATGCGGCGAAGGCTACACCACGAATCCAATCACGCCGGGGACGATGGCGGCGCCGAGCGACCAGCAGGCCGAGTCAGACGAAGACCATCACGGATCCGTTGCCACTGCCTCCATCGCAAGGGATGGACCCAGCTGCCCAGCCCAGGAGATCAGGGCGCTTGCCGTTGTCGTCCTGGCGTCTGCCCCCCCGCCTATCGCGCGGACTGATCAGCGCAAGAGTGCAAACGCGAGCAACCCGGCGGCGCCGACGCCGAGCAGGATCACGAGCCAGACGCGCCACGGCCTAGATGCACGCCGTGAGATCATGGCGGCCCCCAACGGCGGGATCATCGCGACACTCTCGCGACGGCGATCCATCATCGCTGCCGAGATCGCAGGCAGCTCTCCCACGACTTCGATCTCCCGGCTATGGAGAATCTCGTGGAGCGCAGAGACGCCGCTGTCCTCACGGCGCAGTGGCTGCTTCTGCGTGAAGACCCACTCGACCCATGACACGAACTGCCGCTGGGTCAGGCGACCGGCCGCTGCCACGCCGAGCGCGTCGCGCATGTCTCCGGCGCTCTGCCAGCGCTGGTTCGGATCGCGTGCGAGCGCTTTGAGCACGATCGCATCGACCTCGCGCGGCACCTCTCGATTCGCCTGAGACGGCGCCGGAATCGGCAACGAGCGCACGCGATCCAGGATCTCTCCCTGGTCGGGCGCATCGAACAGACGGCGGTCGGTGAGGAGCTCGTACATGACGACGCCGAGCGCCCACAGATCGCAGCGCGCATCGAGCTTGCCGGCGAGATACTCGGGCGCGACGTAGTTGAGCTTGCCCTTGATCACGCCGGCCTGGCTCTGCACCGAGGAC
>JACCQV010001180.1 GCA_013813945.1 Deltaproteobacteria bacterium
GATCACGTACGCGACTCGCAAGAAGAAGCGCGTCGCGATCTCGTTTCACCGCGTCGAACCGGGCAAGGACACGGCGATCGCGTTTGCCGATGCCGGCCGGTGCTCGTTCAACCCCGCGGGCATGGAGCCGCCGAAGGCCGGTGAGAAGGTCACGCTCGTCTGGGTCGATGCGTTCGGTCGGCTGTCGAAGCCGAGCGCACCGATCGTGATGACCGAGATCAAGCCTGCCAAGCCGATCAAGCCGATCCGGAACTGACAACGCCCTCCGGGTGGAGGGCGTCACCAGACGATCGAGCGGTTGGTTACTTGCCGAACGTGCCGGCGAGGGTCAGCGATGTCACGAGCGCCTGTACACCGTACGTGCCCTTGAACACCGGCATGTACTGCGTGTCCGCCGTGTCGCGCTCGCCCGGCGTCACCCACAGGATGCCGAGGTGCGCCGCATAGGCCTCGGTGAAGTGGTAGCTGCCGCCGATCGTGACGTTCTTGCGATCGACATCCGGCAGCTGCGCGGTCTGGGTCTCCGACGAGATCGGCGTCGGATCATAGATGAAGCCCGCGCGAACCGCGGCCTTGCCCTGCGCCAGCTTGTACTCCGCACCGATGCGGAACGTCGTCGTGTTCTTGTAGTTCTGCGGCGCGGCCGAGAAGTTCTGCTCGCCGGTCGACGGGTCCGTGCCGGGCAGGTTGATGCGGAGCTCGTCGTTGGCGAACGCCTGCGACCAGTTGATCCACACCGCGTTGACCTCGAGCTCGAGCTCGGGCGTCGGCGAGTACGCGATGCCGCCCCAGATCGACTGCGGCAGGGTGATCGCGGCGGTGATGTCACCATCGGGCGGCAGCTGGGCGCGGTACGGAGCCGGGATGTCGAAGTCGCCGGTGCCCTCGAACTCGAGGTCCACCTTGCTGCGATACATCACGCCGAACTTGAGCCCCTGCACGGCGGGCGGGCGATACATCACGCCCGCGCGGAAGCCGACACCGAAGGCATCACCGCCGAGGACGGCGGTACCGTGGACGTCGCCGAAGTCGACCGCGCGCTCGAGCTTGATCGTCGCCGGCACGAGGTCGAGGCCGCCACCGAACGAGAGGCCCGGGACCTGCTTGTCGAGGTTGAGGCCGACCGACGGCGTGATGAAGTACGTGCGCAGGGTCTGATCCTGGATCACGTCGGCCTGCGCGTGCCGATCGGGCCACGACACCGCGAGGCCGAACGGCAGGTGGAAGCCGAGGCCCACACCGACCATGTCGTGCACGCGCGACGTGATGTAGAACGCGGGCACCACCGACGGGCTCGAGTCGGTCTCGGTCTTGGGGCCACCTGCGGTGGGCTCGTACGAGCCTTGCGCCACGTAGAGCGAGCCGCCGATCGAGACCTGGGTGCCTTCCGAGACGGGAATGCCGCCCGGGTTGAAGATCACCGACGACGCGCTGGTGTTGCTCGCCGCCGACGCGCCGCCGCGGCCCGTGACCTTGGCGTCGTGCTCGTTGATGTTGAACGCATTGCCGGAGGCTACGCCGCCGAGGCACGCGACCATGAACAGGGATTGCTTGAGAGTCTTCATGGGGTCCTCGCGGCTAGTCGTTCAAGGAGAGGAAGGTGAGCGCATCGGTCTGCAGGCGGGCCGTGCCGAGCGCGCCCTCGGTCCCGGCGGCTGGCGCCAGCAGCGACGAGTGCGTGAACGTGTTGCCGGGGGTGCAGCCGACCGTTCCGGGAGCCGTCGTCGTGTACTGCACGTACTTGTTCGGGGTACCGGCTGCGGTCGCACCGGCGGTGATCGCCGCGGACGGCGGGGGCGGGCTCGCCGAGGCGCAGTCGGCCATCAGCGGCGGCATCGTGGCGGAGAGCAGGCCGGTGAGCGCGCCCTCGTTGCGAGTGGTGACGTTCGCGACCACCAGATCGCCGACGACCTCCTGGATCAGGAACCGCTTCGCCGCGAGCCTGCGCGTGAAGTTCGCCGGATCGGCGGGGTCGAGGATCCAGCGGCCGATCGCGGAGAACTGGCGATACCCTGGCTGCGTCTTCCACGCTTCGGTCAAGCACAGTGCGCTGGCTCCGGCGCTGCTCTTGTCGCCGGTGAGAATGCCCGCATCGATCAGACCGTCGACGAGCGAGCACTTGATCGCGTTGCTCTGGGTGTTCTCGAGGATGTCGACCCAGCCGACACCCGGAACGTTGAGAACTGCCGCCTTGATGTCCGGGTTCGTGGACGTCACGAGGCTGCCCATGATCCCGCCGAGCGAGATGCCGGCGTAGAGGATCCGGGTCGGGTCCACCCTGAACGCGCCGGGGGCCGTGCCGATGCAGCCCGAGGGACCGCAGGCCTTGAGCGCAGCGACCAACGAGTGCAGATCGACCGCCGACTGGCGGATGTTGTCGCGCGTCGCGCCGAGGTTCCCCGACAGGAACGGCGCGTAGCACTGCGGGGTCAGCGTAGGAGTCGGGCTCGCGGGCGGTCCCGCCATGTCGGCGCACGCGCCGGTGTTCGAGACCCGGATCGCGCGGCTGCCGTGCGCCTGGAAGTCGATCGCGACCGCGTTGTAACCGACCGACGCGAACTGCGACGCGATCGCCGCGAGCGTCGAGCGCGAGCTGCCGAGACCGTGACCGAAGACCACCGTCGGGCAGCCGGTCGCACCGCTGTTGCAGGCGTTGGTCGTCGTCGTGATCAACACTCCGAGCGGAGCAGTGCCGGCCACGACCATCGGCGCCACGGGATCGGACCACTGACCCGGGATCATCGTTCCGCCTGCGAGCGGGTTCGGACCGGGAACCTGGAACTGCTTGGCGAGCAGCCCACCGACGAGCACCTCGGCGACGGCCGCGCACGGGAGCACGGTGCAGCTGCCGGCTGGCAGCGCAGCGCTCAGAAACTGCTGGCCGTTCGCGCCAGGATTGGCCCGCGCGACGCCGGCGAGCGCGGGCGTCGTGGCTGCCTGGGCCGCGGGAGAGCCGGCGACCATGGGATCGAGCGGGTCGGTCACCGTCTGCGTGGTGAACTCCCACGCAAGGACCACGTTCTCGGTCATGAGTCCGGTACCGCGGAGGAACGTCAACGCCTTCGCGTGCGCCTTCCACAGCAGATCGATGCCCTGAAGCGACGCGAGATCTTCGGGGATGCTCGGATCGAGAGGCGTACGATCGGAGATCACGTTGCCCATCGCGTCGGTCTCGACGAGCGGCGCTTCCTGCCGGATCAGCGACCAGGTGAACGACGGCCCGAACTCGGTGCCCATCGCGGACTTGATTCCCGACTTGAGCGCGACGACGTACGTCGACTTCTGCTCGAGTGGGCGGGTCGGGACGAGGATCACCTGGACGACCATCGCCGGGTTCATGCACTCCGCATCGAACCGCGCGGTCATCGACGGGATCGCAACCACCGGGATCGGCATCGTGGTCGCTGCCGTCGGATCGACCTCGGCGGTCCCCGTCGCGCGCTTGAACAGCGACACGTTGCCGGCCACCGTGGAGATGTCCACGGCCTCGTTGAACGTGACCGTCATGACGGTCTCGAACGTGCCGAAGCCGTCGAGCTTGTTCAGCACGCCGACGCGCGTCGCCATCGACGCGGGGCTCTCGTTGCAGCTCGCCGGAAGGTTGACCTTCCCGGTGGTGCGATCGAGGAGCAGGTTGTTCGGGAACGGAATGATCCGGTTCGACGGATCGAACTCGACGACGGGACCTGACGCTGGCGTGTCATTGACGCCTTCACCCGGATCCACCTGGACGTCGGGACATCCCGTCGCCCCCACCAACAGACCCGATACAAGGAACGTGGCCAGCCACTTGTTCTGCATGCATTCTCCCCTAGGCGATTAGTCCGCGGAGTATAGGCATGCTCCCTGGCCGTTCGCGAGGAAGCTCCCGCAACAATGGGGGATCCATCACGCGTGCGCCCGTGTCGCGTATGCGGAGCTACACCGATTTCACGTGAGCGCGCTCAGGCCTTCTCGGGAGCGTCGGGAACTTCTTTGTGCGCGAGCTGCGCCGCGTCCGCGCTCGTGTTCTTGCGGAAGGCCGCGAGCACGTCGTTGAACTCTGCGCCGACGAGCAACGCCAGGTTCGAGAGCCAGAGCCAGATCAAGAAGACGATCGCGCTGCCGAGCGCGCCGTACGTCGCGTCGTACCGGTTGAAGTAGCTGAGGTAGAGCCCGAACAGGAGGCTGATCCCGATCCACAGCAGGACACCGACCACCGCGCCCGGAGTCAGGACCCGGAACGGAGCATCGGTGTCCGGCAAGAAGCGATAGAGGACCGCCCACACGAACATCACCAGCAGGCCAGCCCCGATCCAGCGGCCGATACCCCACACGACATCGAACGTCGCACCCAGTCCGAACCGATCGGCGAAGTAGTGACCGACGAGCGGACCGAGCGTGAGCATGCCGAGCGCGAGCAGCACCAGGACCGACACTCCGAGCGTGACCGCGATCGCCGTGAGCTGGCGCTTCCAGAATGGCCGGGTCTCCTTCTTGTTGAAGATCGTGTTGAGCGCTCCCGTGAGTGCGGCCGCTCCACGCGACGCGCCCCACAGTGCGAGCACGGCGCCGAGGATCGCGAACCCGGCACTCGAGGCCTCGATCAGCTTCGAGACCTGCTCGAAGATCAGGTTGCGCATGCCCTGCGGCATCGCCTGGGTCGCGATCCGGACGCCCTCGTGAACCGTCGTGGGGTCGAGCACCAGCAGCCCGACCGTGACGATCAACACCAGCATCGGGAACAGCGCGAGGACGGCGTAGTACGCCATCATCGCGCCGACGTCGTCGATGTTGTCGTTGAAGCACTCCTTGCCGAGCTGCTTGATGAAGCGGACCGGCATCGGACCCGTGCTGGACTTCTTCACCGTGCGCGAGCGCTCGCTGGATGGTTCGGGCGCCGGGGTCTTGGGCATGGATCGCGTGGCCACGATGCCCACAAAAGCAGCCATCGTGCCAGCCGTGAGGTGCGCCCAGCAGGACTCGAACCTGCGACCATCCGGGTAGAAGCCGGACGCTCTGATCCAACTGAGCTATGGGCGCGTGACGACGGCGTCGTCAGAACGGGGACTCTGCCCGAGCGCCGGGCTCTGCTCAAGGGGCGTGGGCGAACCCGCTGGAACTCCTCGGACTGTGATGGGCAACTCCGTCAGATCCTTTGCCCAGACGATGCGCTTGGTCTGGGAGTTCCGGGGCGCCGCCACTCGCAGCATGACCCCTGCCCGGTACGCGAACGGATCGATGTAGTAACAGCGATCCGTATCCGGGCAGTAGACGCAGATGAGATCGATGGACGCCTTGTCGATCGGGACGCTGTGAATACCGTGGCGATCCGCCCAGACCGTCGAGAACCGAACATAGACGCTTCCGCGGACAGCCTTTCGATACTTGACCTGGACCCGGTAGAACGTGTGGTCCTTGTATGCGACGAGGTCGAACGCCTCGTGCTCGGTCAGGGGGGCGAGCACGCCGTACCCCTTCTTCGCGAGATCGAGCTGTGCGTAGAGGATGCCGAGGTCTCCCTTGTTCTTCGTGTGGTGGGGGCGCATCTGCGCCCTATCGGACTCTGCCGTGTTAGGTTTCGCCGATCATGCGCGCTGCCATTGCGATCGTCGTGAGTCTGGTTCTTGGGGCCTGTAGCAAGGGCGAGAATGCCGGTGCCGACGAGGCCAAGCGGCAAGCCGAGGCCGAGCTCAAGGCCCAGGTCGCCCGCGGTGAGTCCGCGAAGAAGATCTCCCCTCCCGTGCCGGGCCAGACCAAGATCCCGTGCGAGCAGCTGATCGATGCCGCGGCGTTCACGACCGCGATGGGCGAGACCGAGCCGCTGACGGTCAAGGACAAGCAGAAGGATGAGCCCGAGGGTGCCGCATCGTGCTCGCTCGTCCGCGGCGGAGCGCGCCCGAGTGCGGCCGAGCAAGCGGCGCTGCTGAAGAAGAATGGCAAGCTCGGCGTGATTCCCGGCGATCCGGTCTGCATCGTCACGGCGTACTGCTGGACGATCGAGAACCCGGAGCGGTTCAAGACGAAGTGCAAGGAGCGCAAGGACTCCGACGACGAGTCGATGGGATCCTATGCGTGCAAGCAGACCGTGATGGTCGGCGCGTTCGACGTGTTCGTGTTCTCGTTCTTCGACGAGGATACGAAGTGCATCCTCAAGGCGCAGGGCGGACCGAGCAACACGGACAACGAGATCATCCGCAAGTGCGCGATCGCCGCGCGCGATACGATCACGCCTGCGAGGATCGCGGTCGGCGGCGCAGCACCGGCAGCACCGGCAGCACCCGCGGCGCCGGGCTCCGCACAGTGAGCGTTAGCTCTTCGAGATCGTGAAGCCAGTGACGCAGCGGAACTGCTTGCCCTTGTACTCGGTCACGACGTACTCGACGGCGACCTGATACTCGGCGCGGAACGCGGCGAACAGCAGCTGGATGCTGGTGTCCGACAGCTCTCGGCCCTTGCACTGCAAGCCGCCCCATCGATAGTTCGTCGCTGCCTTGTCGACGTCGAGCCAGACGGCGCCGTGAAACAGCTTGTAGCTGGCGTCGCCGGGCTCGAGCACCATCAGCTGCGCGACCGCGGTCGGTGTGGTGGTGTCGGCCTCCGCGACAGCGGCCGATACGGCGAGGGCGAGCACTACAGCGGCAGGGAGGCGCATCGCCTCACATCCTATCAGCGGCGTCGGCGACGGCGGGTCGTCGTGAGCCCGAACACGAGCGCGATGCAGATGAGGCCGAGCTGCGTGCTGCTGGATGATCCGCTCGCGCTGCAGATGCCATCATCCTTGGCCTCGGCGGGCCAGCACACGCCAGCGTTCGGTCCGCTGGCCACACAGCTGAACTCGGTCGGGCAGCTGTCACCGACGCCGGGGATACAGGCCTGCGTGCAGATCGACTTGTTCGCGGTTCCGGTGCAGATCTCCGAGAGGCAGTACTGCGGGAACGTGCACTCGTCTCCGAGCTCGCCGACGGGCGGCGCCCAGAAGCAGCGGCCCTGGTCGCACTGCTGCCCCGCGGCGCAGGTATCCGCCGACGTGCACGGGGCGCCCTTGGTGACGGTGACCGTCGGAGCAATCGTCGTGACGTCGATGTCGTCCTTGGCCTTGACCACCAGATCGAGAACGCCATCGGGCACCTCGGGCGGAATCGGCATGCCGTACGTCGACTCGGGCTGACCGTTGGCGCCGAACGCGGCGCCGCGCGCCGTCTTCCACAGATAGCCGTTGATCCACAGCTCGACCGTCTTGATGCCGCGCTGGGCGGCGGCAGTCGCGAGCACCGAGGTGTTCGGCTGCACCTGTGTGTTCGGCAACGGCGCGGTCACGGTGACCGTCGGCGGCCGGGTGATCGGCGTGCCGGGACCGATCGCGCTGAGCAGCTTGAGGTGGGAATTCTGGAGCGCGCCGCACGAGCACGGGCGCGCGGAGCTCTCGCCACACGTTGCGGCATCGTTGCGGAAGAACTTCTGCCCGCCGCAGTCGTTGCGGTAGGTCATCGGATCGCGGCAGCCGGACGTGCCGTCGGCGAACGCATAGGTGTGGTCGAGACCGAACGAGTGACCGCTCTCCTGCGCCGCGACCGCGCACAGCTGGAACACGCGGTTGTTCGGACCGTAGTTGTTCGCGAACGTGTAGTTGATCGTGTAATTGTACGCGCCGCAGTCACCGGTGATCGGCGCGATGCCGCCGATGCCGCTGCGCCCGATCTCGCTCGGAGATCCCGCGATGATCGACTCGTTGTACGCGACCCCGGGCACCGGCTGCGTGTCCGTGATCTGGATGTTGTACGGCGAGTACACCTCCTTCATGCACGTCACGATGGACGCCCACTCGGTGTCGCCCCACTCGAACTCGCTGATGAAGTACTCGCTCGCGGGGCCGACCGGAATCGAAGACTGGCGCGTGCGCGCGTCGTTGAGACCGCTCTTGACGACCCGACACCCGCCGACGCAGCGATTGAGGAACAGGGTCCCGACCGCAGTCACGTGTGGCTGCGGCGGAATGAGCACCGTCTCGAGCGGGCCCGCGGAGTCCGCCGCCGCCGGCGCGAGGAATGCGAACGTGACGAGCAGCGTCGCGAGCGAGCGGATCAACAGGACCCCACCGGCGCGCGGCGCCTGCGGGTGGCGATGAAGCCGAAGATCCCGAGGCCGAGCACGGCGGGCGCCCACGGCACGTCACCGGTGCCCGCGCTGCAGCACCCCGTGTCGGTGTCAGCAAAGAAGCACACGCCCTTGCCGGGGTTGGTCTCGATGCACTCGAACTCGCCGCCCTCGGGGCAGCTGTCGAGCACGCCGGGAATGCAGGCCTGCGTGCAGATCGTCTGCTCCGTCGTGCCCTGGCAGATGCCGCTCTCGCAGAACTGCGGGAACGTGCAGTCGTCACCGATCTGCCCGGCGGGAGCCTCCCAGAAGCACTTGCCGTCCTCGCACAGCTGACCCTTGAGGCAGGTGTCCGCGGTCTGGCACGGCGCGCCCTTGTTCGCGGTGATCGTCGCCGAATCGGCGTAGAGGCCGAGATCATCGAGGGCGCGGACCCGGATGTCGTACTTGCTGTTCGGAACCATCGCCGGCACGAGCAGCGAGTAGGTGCCCTCGGGCTGACCGTTCGGACCGAACGCGTTGCCGACAACCTCCGCCCACTTGTAGTCGTTCAGGTAGAGCTCGAGCTTCGAGATGCCGCGCTTCGAGAACGCCGTCGCGGTGATCGAGATGCCGATCGAGCCGCCCGCCGGCATGTTGGCGCTGACCGTCGGCTTGGGGACCGTCGAGGTTCCGGCGCCGAACACCGAGAGCAGCTTGAGGTGCGAGTTCTGCGTCGCGCCGCACGAGCACGGACGCGCGACATCTTCACCGCAGGTCGCCTGATCGTTGCGGAAGAACCGCTGGCCACCACAGTCCGTGCGATAGGTCATCGGGTCGTTGCACGCCGAGCGGCCACCGGGGAACGAGTAGGAGTGATCGAGCGAGTACGAGTGCGCGCTCTCCTGCGCGATCACCTGGCACATGCGATGGATGCGGTTGATCCCGTTGCCACCGGTCGAGTTCGAGAACGTGAACGTCACCAGGTTGTCGACGGCGTTGCAGCCGACGCCCGGGGAGATGCCACCGATGCTGTTGTCGAGGCCCATCTGGCCGGGCGTCCCGCCAACGACCGCGTGGTGGAACGTCGCCGCCACCGGGCGCTGATCGGTCACCGTCGCGAGGAACGGCGAGTAGACCTCCTGGACGCACTTCACGACCTCGTCCCACTCGGCATCGGCGGCCGCGCCCGACAGGCCGTCACCGTTCTGGTACTCGGACAGCGTGTACTTGGTGCCCGCGGCGCCGTCGGGGATCGTCGAGGTCAGGTTGCTCGCCTGGTTGAGACCACCCTTGGTGATCTCGCAGGGGTTCGCGCCCGCACCCTTGTAGTTGGCGCGGCAGCGGTTGAGATAGATGATCGGCGACACGGTCGCGTGCGGCGGGACGATCTGGAGGGCCGACGGCGGGGTCTCGACGACCGGAAAGATCTTGCCCTCGAACGCCTCGGAGGCGGTGTCCCGGTTGGGATCCGCGACAACGGGGCTAGAGAACAGGGTCACGGCGACGAGCGCCAACGAAGGCACGATGCGGCTCATAGGCCAGGCGATACTACAAACCGGCGTCCCCGGTCAGCAGCATTCGTCACGCGGTCCGGCCATGGCGCCAACACACTCCAACAGAGTGAGATGCTGACGTTATCGACGGCGTCGGCGGCGCACGGTGAACGCGAGGATGGCCACCGCGAGGCCGCCGTGGACCCAGGGGCCGGAGGCTCCCGAGCCGACGCTGCAGCAGCTGCCGTCCTCGACGAAGCAGATCCCCATGCCCTCCCCCGAGGCGATGCAGACGAGATCGTTGGCGCAGGTGTTGGTGCCAGCCGGGTCGCAGGGCTCGGTGCAGACCTGGAGGTCAGATGTCCCGCGGCACAGACCGCTCTTGCAGAACTGTGCGTAGGGACACTCATCCCCGATCTCGCCGGTCGGCGGCTCCCAGAAACACTTACCCTCCTCGCACTGCTGTCCCGTCGCGCACGTGTCAGCCGACGTGCACGGAGCGCCCTTGGTCACGGTGACAATGCCCGAATCCGTGAACGCGCCGAGGTTGTCGTAGGCGCGAAGCTGAACGTCGAGGATGCTGTCCGGCACCCCCGGCGGGACCTGCATCGAGTACGTGCCGTTGGGATCCTGGCCGTTCATCCCGAACGGCAGACCGGCGACCTCGGCCCACCCCGCGCCGTTGAGCCGGAGCTCGACGCGTCGGATGCCGCGCTTGGAGCCGGCCGTTCCGCCGACGGTGGTCGTGAAGCCACTCGTCGCCGTGGGCAACGTGATCGAGACGGTCGGATCGCCGGTGATCGGGGTCCCCTCGCCAAACACGGTGCGCAGCTTCTGGTGCGAGTTCTGCGTGGTGCCGCACCGGCATGGCCGAGCCGAGTTCTCACCGCACGTCGCGCTCTGGTTGCGGAAGAACCGCTGACCACCGCAGTCGACGCGATAGGTCATCGGATCGCTGCACGCGGAACGCCCGTCGCTGAACGCGTACTGGTGATCGAGTCCGAACGCGTGCGCGCTCTCCTGCGAGACCGTCCAGCACAACGTCTGCACGCGCGCGGGATCGACGAGCGAGTGCTGGTTCGCGAACGAGAACGAGATGACGTTGTTCTGCGGGCTACAGTCGCCCGCGAGCGGCGCGATGCCGAGGATGTCGTTGCCCTGCCCGACGTTGCCGGGCCGACCCGCGAGGATCGCCAGGTGATACGGCCCGTTCGCCGGCCGCGCGTCGGTGACGGTGACGTTGAACGGCGAGTAGACCTCCTGCACGCACTGCACGACTGCGTTCCACTCGGCATCGGCCAGCGCACCCGTCATCCCCGCCGAGTTGACGAACTCGTCGACGGTCGACTCGGCGGCCGCCGGGATGGTCGAGACCGAGTTGGCCGCGTCGTTCGAACCCTTCGTGATCCGACACCCACCGCGGCAGCGTTCGAGGACGAGCGTGTTCGAGATCGGCGCGTGCGGAGCGGCCGGAACCTCGACGGTGATCCGGCGCCCGGCGTTTCCTGCGACCGTGAGGGGCGCGGCGACGCTCGGGGTCGCGAGCGCGAGCAGGATCAGCACACCGCGAACGACCATGCGTATCCAGTAGAGCACAGAGCCCCTCATCGGAGATCGATGTTGGAACGCGGAGCCTCCCGGCGGCCGACGATCCGGGGTGACAGATTCAACACGCCCTCGGCCCAGCCCACCTGCACCTCGACATCGAGCTGCTCGGGTCCGCTCGGGAACCGGATCCGCACGACGGCGAGCTCGAGGCATAGCCGCAACGACGGCGAGCTCTCCCCGCTCGCGGTGGCGGAGTGCGAAATCCCTTCGGGGTTGACCGTAAGCCGCACCAGCATGTTCGCCTCGCGGTGCATGTTGCCGAGGTCGTCGCGGCGCTCCGCCCACTCGGCAAAGCACCCATCGAAGATACCCTCGGAGTTGATCAGCGTCTGGTTGACCTGAAACTCCTGCGAAGGCCTCTTCGTCGGGGGCGACACGACCGCTTCTGGCTTCTTGGCTTCGAGCTCGGTGACCTTGCGGAGGAGGTTCTGGATCTGCTCGTCCTTCGCGGTGAGCTCCTTCTCCAGCCGCGGCAAGTCCACCGAGCGCTTCTGGAGCTCATCGAACAGAATCCGCCGCTCTTTTTCGATCTGGTTGATCTGCACCTTGAGCGCGTTGATCTCCTGGAACAGCAGATCGCGATCATCGGGTGGCAGGTTCTCCGGCGTCGGATCCTTCTGCGCGACGACCGCGGCCGCAGCGCCGGTGACGAGCAACAGGCCACCGAGTGCGAACGCAACCGTCCGCGCCGAGATCCGAGGCGCCGGCGGCACGAGCTCGCCCATCAGCTGCGCCATCGTCGGCCAGCGCTTTGCGCGATCGCGCTCGAGCCCGCGGGCGACCGCGCGGTTGATGTTCGCCGGCACGCGCGTGTTCTCCGGGGGCGGCAGTGCCTTGTCTCCGTTCTCCAGCATCGAGACACTGGTCGAGCCGGGGAGCGGGTGCTCGCCGTACAGCGCCTCGTGGAGCGCGACGCAAAAGCTGAACTGATCGGACCGCGCATCGATATCGGGGCCGGTGAGCTGCTCCGGCGGCATGTAGCGCGGCGTACCGAGCACCGTGCCCGTCGCGGTGAGCTGCGAGTTGAGCGCGGTCGGCATCTGCGGGGTCACACCGCGGCCGGACTCCTCGTCGAGGTGCGCGATCAGCGATCGCGCGAGGCCGAAGTCCGTCACCCGAACGCGGCCATCGCCACCGACGAGAACGTTGTCAGGCTTGAAGTCGCGGTGCAGGAGCCCGACCGAGTGTGCGGCGACGAGCCCGCGCGCCGCCTGGAGGAACACGTCGATGATCTCGCGCCAGGTTCGCGGCCAGCGCTTGAGCCAGGTCGTGAGCGTATCGCCTTCGACGAACTCCATCGCGATGTAGAGATCGCCGTCATCGGTCGTGCCGACGTCGTAGACGCCGACGACGTTCGGGTGCGAGAGCTGGGCAATTGCCTGCGCCTCGCGCTGCAGCCGCTTGCGGGCATCCTTCGTCGCGAGCTGGATCCCCGAGCGCAGCAGCTTGAGTGCGACCTTGCGATCGAGCTGCGGATCGTAGGCGGCGAACACGACGCCCATGCCGCCGGTGCCGAGCGTCGACAGCACGAGGTAGCGCCCGACGCGATCTCCGACCGAGAGGGTTCTCTTCGGCAGCTCCGCGACCTGCGAGGCGGTCAGCCGCTCGTGCTTGACGGTCTTGACGTTGGAGTCCGCCATCGCGTCCTGAGCCATCGCTGCGACCAGTGCGCGGCAATCGCGGCAGCCGGCGAGGTGTCCCTCGACACGGGTCAGCAGGCTCGGTGGGAGGGCGCCCGAGACGAACTCGGAGACCGCATTGTCATCGAGGCACTGCACCGAGCTTCGAAGGGTAGCAAACAGCTCCCGGCAAACCGTTGAAATGCTATGACGTCTCGCTGGGGTCAGCCGGCCCTTGCAATGGCCGGCCGTACAAGGTAGCAATCCCGCGCGTTTATCTCTTTTCTGGGAGTCGTCACGTGTTCACCGATCTGTCCAAAGTCCGCAACATCGGAATCTCTGCTCACATCGACAGCGGCAAGACCACGCTGACCGAGCGCATCCTCTATTACACAGCCCGCATTCACGCGATCCACGAGGTCAAGGGCAAGGACGGCGTCGGCGCCAAGATGGACTCGATGGAGCTCGAGCGCGAGCGCGGCATCACCATCCAGTCGGCCGCGACGTTCTGTCAGTGGCCACCTGATCCCAAGGCGAAGGCCGTCATGGCCGTCCCCGGTTCTCCGATCAAGGATCAGCACCACATCAACATCATCGACACCCCCGGCCACGTCGACTTCACCGTCGAGGTCGAGCGCTCGCTGCGCGTCCTCGACGGCGCGATCATGGTGCTGTGCGGCGTCGCCGGCGTGCAATCGCAGAGCTACACGGTCGATCGCCAGATGCGCCGGTACAAGGTTCCGCGCATCGCGTTCATCAACAAGCTCGACCGCACGGGCGCGAACCCGTTCCGCGTCCGCGACCAGCTGCGCGAGAAGCTCAAGCTGCACCCGGTCATGATCCAGCTGCCGATCGGTCTCGAGGACAAGCTCGAAGGCGTCATCGATCTCGTCGAGATGGTCGCGTTCTTGTTCTACGGCGACAACGGCGAGCAGATCGAGCGCGGCCCGATCCCGCCCGAGATGGCGGACGAGGCGCAGAAGGCGCGCGACCTCCTGCTCGACCAGCTCTCGATGGTGAACGACGAGCTCACCGAGGCGATCCTCGAGGACAAGGTCACGCCGACGCTGCTCCGCAAGTGCCTGCGCGACTCGACGATCGCGCTCAAGTGCACGCCCGTGATGCTCGGCTCGGCGCTCGGCAACAAGGGAGTCCAGCTCCTGCTCGACGGCGTGTGTAACTACCTGCCCGAGCCGCGCGAGGTCGAGAACATCGCCCTCGACCTAGACAAGGAAGAGGCGCAGATCGTCCTGCCGTGCGACGCGTCCAAGCCGCTCGTCATGCTCGCATTCAAGCTCGAGGATGGTCGCTACGGCCAGCTGACGTACATCCGCCTCTACTCCGGCAAGGTCGAGAAGGACGACTTCATCGTCAACTCGCGCAACGGAAAGAAGGTCAAGGTCGGCCGGCTCGTGCGCATGCACTCCGACGACAAGGAAGACATCACCGAGGCGAGCGCCGGCGACATCTGCGCGCTGTTCGGCGTCGACTGCAACTCCGGCGACACGTTCACCGACGGCACCGTCAACTACGCGATGACGTCGATGTTCGTGGCGAGCCCCGTGATCTCGGTCGCCATCAAGGCGAAGGACTCCGGCGCCGAGATCCAGATGAGCAAGGCGCTCAACCGGTTCACGAAGGAAGATCCCACGTTCAAGTGCTGGGTCGATCCCGAGTCGAACGAGACGATCGTCGCCGGCATGGGCGAGCTCCACCTCGAGGTTTACATCGAGCGCATGAAGCGCGAGTACAAGGCGGAGGTCATCACCTCGCCGCCCCAGGTCGCGTATCGCGAGACGATCGGCCAGCGCGTCGAGTTCAACTACACGCACAAGAAGCAGACCGGTGGCTCCGGCCAGTACGGCCGCGTCGGCGGCTATGCCGAGCCATTCGACGGCGACTTCGAGTTCGCCGACGAGATCAAGGGCGGCGCGATTCCGCGCGAATTCATCCCGTCCTGCGAGAAGGGCTTCAAGTCGATGATCGCGAAGAGCCCGCGGCTCGGGGTGCCGGTCGTCGGTCTCCGCGTCGCCCTCAACGATGGTCAGGCCCACGCGGTCGACTCGAGCGACAACGCATTCCAGGAAGCTGCTCGCGGTGCCTTCCGCGAGTTCTTCCCGCGCGCGAAGCCGAAGATCCTCGAGCCGATCATGAAGGTCTCGCTCGAAGGCCCCGCCGAGTTCGCCGGTAACATGCTGTCACTGATCATGCAGCGCCGCGGCATCGTCCTCGGATCGACCGAGGAAGACGGCAACGCACGCGTCGACGCCGAGGTGCCGCTCGCGGACATGTTCTCGTTCTCCACCCCGCTTCGCTCCGCGACGCAGGGAAAGTGCGAGTTCACGATGGAGTTCGCGAAGTACTCCGAGGTGCCGAACAACATCGGCGAGGAGCTGATCGCCAAGGCAAAGAAGGCCAAGGAAGACGCGAAGAAGTAAGACCACTTCTTCCTGCGTTCATTCCCGGCGCGCTCGCAAATTTTGGCGGCGCGCCGGTGTCCGTTTCGGTGTGTCCAACGGGTTCGCTGGGTAGCGTGCGCGCGATGTCGACCTGCTCGAGACCAATCGCGGCGTGATGTCGTTGCACGCGGAGCTCGAAGATCGCGCCGAGTATCAGCGGCAAGCAGTCGCCACGATCAGCGAGCTCCGGCTAGCGCACGCCGAGGCCGTCAAAGCGCCGTAGCGTTACCCCCTGCGTCGGCCGATGACCGCGCGGTATCCTGCGAGCAGGATCAGCGAGCCGACGATCGACGCGATGATGCCGGCGGCCTCGCCATGCGAGTACCAGCCCATGGAGCGGCCCAGGAAGCCGGCGATCAGGGAGCCGGCAACACCGATCAGCATTGTGATCAGAATGCCGCCGGGATCCTTGCCCGGCATGATGGCCTTGGCAACCGCGCCAATAACGAGACCGATGATGAGCATCCATAGAATGTGCATGCTCCGCGCTACTGCGTGATGCGTGCCGACCTTGTGTGCAACTCCCAGAGGCCTTTCCGGGGCCTACCCGGGGCTTACCCCGGGCCAGAACGCCCTTCGCTGCGCGCCGCAGCACAACTGCGCGTCTACCGCACGCCCCGGTCAGGCGCTGAACAGCACGCCGAGCCAGGGCTCGATCTTCCGGGCGGCGGCAGCGAGCGCATCGCGCGTCTCTGCACTGATCGGGTGCGGCTCCTTGTCGTAGCAGCACACGGTTCCGAACATCGTGCCGTCCGCGCGGAACAGTGGCACGCCGATGTAGCGGGCGAGATCGTTGCGCTTCGAGTGATCGGCCGTTCGCGGATCGGTCGTGGCGTCCTCGACCACGAACATCTCGCCGGCGTCGCGGACGAGCACGCAGTAGGAAGCGTGCACCGGAAGCCCGAGCGGGAACGGATCGATCTTCGGCCGGTCGCGGTCGTAGGTCCAGATGCTCGTCAGCGTGTCGTCCTCTGCGAACCTGAGCAAGGACGTGAAGCGACATCCGGAGGCCGTGCTCAATCCGGCGAGCGCCGACCGGAGCTCCGCGCTCGGGCGCTCGGGAGTTTGCGCACCGGGGCGCTTCTCGTGCTCACACAACGTGGCGAGCGCAATCACGATCTCGGGGAGCTTCGATGGTTTGCGCAGGAACTTCTCGAACGTCGCTCTGGCACGTCCCTCGTGAGGAAGTCCTGCGACGCCGCTGAGTGCGGCCGCCGGGATGGTTCGAAGCCGGGGATTTGCCCGTAACACCTCGAGGAACCGATAGCCATCGACGCCGGGCAGCTGGAGATCGCAGAGCAGCACGTCGGGACGCCAGCCCTCGAGCATCGTGAGAGCCTCCTCCGCGCTGGCGGCCGTCCGCACGTCAGCGCCGACTGCGCCAAGCCCAAGCGCCAGAATGTCCAAGGTATCGGCGTCATCCTCGACGACGAGCACCGAGATTCCTTTCAGCGCACGCGCCATCTGCATCTGATCCGCTTACCACATCAGGCACCGCGTGCCCAACGCGTGCGAGGATGCTCACCGTGTCGTCTGAACTCGAGCCCCCGCGCCGGCCGTCCGCGATCCGGATCGACATCTCCATCCGCACCATCGTGTACGTCCTGGTCACCGTCGCCGCGGTGTGGCTGATCGGCAAGCTGACCGGCGTGTTGATCGTCCTCGTCATCGCCCTGATCCTCGTGGGCACGATCGAACCGCTGGTCGCGTGGCTCGAGAACCGGGGCCTCGGACGCGGCGCCGCGCTCGCGCTCGTGTTCGTGGTGTTCACGCTGTCGTTCGTGGGGCTGGTGCTCCTCACGATGCCGCCCCTGATCTCGCAGCTGTTCGAGCTGATCACCGAGGCGCCCGGAAGCCGCGACACGCTGGTTGCCTGGCTGGCCCTGTACGAAGGGACCGAGTCGCTCGTGAGCTCCGTGCAGTCGATCCCGATCGAGGAGCTGACGGCCAGCGCGGCACAATCGGTGCTCGGGTACTCGACCGTGGTGCTGTCGGCGATCGGCTATGCGCTGACCACGATGTTCCTGGCGATCTACATCCTCGCCGACCCGCTGCGCTCCAAGAGCGTGCTCTATGCGGTGGTCGCTCGCCGTCACCACATCAAGCTCGCCCGGATCCTGATCGAGATGAAGATCATCGTCGGCGGCTACATGCGTGGCCAGCTGATCACGTCCGCGGCGATCACGGTGTTCGTGTTCGTGCTCCTCAAGATCTTCGACGTCGAGAACGCATTGGCGATCGCGATCTTCGCGGGCCTGACGGACGTCATCCCGTTCGTCGGCGGCCTGATCGCCAGCGCGCCGGTGATCGCGGCCGTGTCCGGCTCGGGCATCGTGGCCATCATCGCGGTCGCGAGCATCATGCTCGTCTATCAGGAGTTCGAGAGCCGATTCATGGTGCCGCGGATCTACGGACGCGTGCTCCGGCTGTCCCCGGCCGTGGTCCTCCTCGCTCTCCTCATCGGCGGGACCCTGATGGGAATCCTCGGTGCTCTACTCGCATTGCCCTGCGCTGCTGGCCTCCAGATGCTCGTCCGCCAGCTCCGGGTCGAGCTCCCCGGTGAGGCGACCCCCGATGCCTCGACGCGAGCGCGCGACGAGAAGGCCGAGCACATCTACGAGGAGCTGACCGAGGGCGCGACGACCGCTGACGCGGCGATCATCGCGGGGTCCCTTGCCGAAAAGATCAAGGCGAGCGAGCAGCGCGACGATCCCGACGACCCGGACCGACGGAAGTAGAGCTCGCGGTCAGCGGTGCCGGCGGGCGTCGCGCGGCAGCTCGATCCGGAACACGGTGCCGGCGCGTGTCGACTCCGCCGCGATGGTTCCGTGGTGTGCGCGGACGATCTCGCTGACGATGTAGAGCCCCAGTCCGAGGCCGTGCGCGTTGTGCTGGCCATCGCGGCCGCGCTGGTATGGATCGAACAGCACGCGCAGCCGCATCGGATCGATCGGCTGGTCTCGGACCGCATTCGTCACGGTCAACGTCGCCACCTGCGCCGAGGCCGAGACCTCGACGACGATCGGGGTCGCCGGACGACCGTAGTGGACCGCGTTGCTGGCGAGATTCGCGACGACCTGGGACAACCGGTCGGGGTCCCACACGCCGCTGACCTCCTCGTGCGCGACTAGCTCGAAGCTCACGGCCGGGTGCGCTGCCGCGAGCTCGTCGAGCACGTTACGAATGACGGGCGTCAACGAGACCTCTCGTGGCTCGACCGGAATGCCGGTCCCGAGGCGCGCGCGCGTGACATCGAGCAGCTGATCGATGATCCCCATCATCCGCTCGGCCGCACTGCGCATGCGGCCGATGATCTTGCCGACCACGGGAAGCTCTGCGGTGTGCATCTCCGCTGCGTCTGCGCCCACCAGCACGGCTCCGAGTGGGCTGCGGAGATCGTGACTGACGATGGCGACCATCTGCTCCTGGAAGGTCGCGATCCGCTCACGCTCGGCCGCGATCTCGCGCTGCGCCGAGACGTCCTCGATCGTCTTCACTACGCCGATCAGCTCGCCACCGATCGTCAACGGGACCGTCTGGATGACGAGCCGGCGCGCAGGGCCACCGTCCAGCGGGTACATGATCGACTCCGACGAGAGCCGTTCGCGCGGATCGCCGGCGCGGGTCGCTAGCCACTCGGGCTCGCCGATCGGCGCTCCGTCGGGCGCCGTCCACCGGGCCAGTCGATAGGTTTCACCGAACCCGGCGGACCGCTCGATCCCCTTCACCAGCGTGCATGCGGTGGGGTTCGCGAGCGTGACGGTCCCCATCGGATCCGTGACGACGATTCCGATCGGTGCGTGCTCGAGCACGGCGTGGAGCTGGGCCCGGGCGGTGCGCTCGGCAGTGAGGAGCAGCGCATTCTCGACCGCGAGGCTCGCGTACTCGATGCAGGTCTCGACGGTCCTGAGATCGTCGGGATCGAGCGCCGATGACCTGCCATCCCGCGTCACGGTGATCACGCCCTGGACGTGCGTGCGCGCCGGGAATGGCAGGATCGCGAGCGTCCGCAGGCCAAAGCGGTTGATGTAGGGGTGGTACGCCGGCGGAAGACTGGCGAGGGCGTCCTCGGAGCTGTCGAATCCGAACACGCCCGGATCGGCGACGCTCGCGATCAGGGCGAGCTCCTCACCAGACGTCTGCCCGTGATGGCGCACGATCGAGGCGGACGGGAGATCGCCCGGAAGCATCAGGATCGCGCAGCCATCGCAGATCGTCTCGGTCAGCGTCGCTGCAAGCTCCTCGAGGATCCGCTGGACCTCGCCGCCGGCCTCGAACAGCCGCTGGCCGAGCCGGTTGATCGCAGCGAGCCGCGTATGTTCCCGCGTCGCCGCGTCGTTGAGCTGCTTCGTCCGGAGCACTGCGTGGACGCGTGCGCGCAGCTCCTCGGGGGCGAACGGCCGCGCGACGTAGTCATTCGCGCCCAACGCCAGGCCGTGGACGACGTCCGTCGTCTGGACCCGTGAGGCGGTCACGATGATGATCGGTAGATCCTTGGTCGCCGCCTGCGCGCGCAAGAACCGACACACCTCGTCGCCCGACATTCCGGGCATCACCCAGTCGAGCAACAGAACGTCCGGCAGCTGGCCGCCGAGGGCGATCCGCTCGACGACCTCGGCACCGTCCTGGAACGTCTCGAACGCAAACCCGTCGCCGAGCGAGCGCCGCGTGATCGCGAGCTCGGTCGGGCTGTCATCGGTGATCCAGATCACCGGGAGAGGCGCAACACGAAGGGGGAGCTCAGACATTGTCAAGGATCCCCTTGGCCATGTCATCGAGGTGAATACTCACCGCCCCGATGCCGGCCTCCTGAACGCACCGGGGCATGCCGTAGACCACACAGCTCGCTGCCGCCTCGGTGAGCAGCACGCCGCCGGCTGCGGCAATGGCCCGCGACCCGATCAGACCATCGTCGCCCATCCCCGTCAGCACCACGCCCAGGGTGCGCTTTCCGACGGCCGCGGCCCCGCTGAGGAACAGCTCGTCGACCGAGGGTGTGAAAAGCACGATGGGCAGCGCCGAGACGACGCAATAGAGCCCCGCGCCACGGGCCTCGACCCGGAGATGGGACCCCCCCCGGGCGAGCACAGCGAGACCGGGCGCGAGCTCGAGGCCATCTTCGGCTTCTACGACGTGCAACGCCGAGCTTCTGTTCAATCGCTCGGCGAGGGCATGCGTGTAGCCGGCCGGGATGTGCAGCACCATCACGAGAGGCGCCTTGAGATCGGCGGGAAGCGCGGCCACCAGCCGGGTCAGCGCCTGTGGCCCCCCCGTCGATGTCCCGAGCATGATCAGCTCGGCCCGGCGATCGCGCTGCATCGTCGGGGATGGAGCTTCGACGACATCATCCGAGCCAGACCGGACCGCGAGGATCCGGGCGATCAGGTCGCCGCCGATCTCGTTGAGCCGATCGCTCGCGAGCGCCGTCGGCTTCGAGACGAGATCGATCGCACCGAGCGACAGTGCCTCGGCGCCCAGCTCGGAATCGACCGCGGAGATGCTGACCACGATCACGCGCGGACGCGAGCGTCCGGCGAGTGCCTGGAGGACACCGAGGCCATCGAGTCCGGGCATCGCGAGGTCGAGCGTGACGATGTCGGGGTCGAGGATCGCGATCCGCTCGAGCGCGTCCACCCCGTCGCGCGCGATGCCAACGACATCGATCTCCCCGCTGGAGCGCAGCACGCGGGACAGCACCGTCCGCGCAAACGCGGAGTCGTCGACCACGAGCACGCGAGGGCGCGCCCGGCTCACCGCGCACTCCGGTAGAAGAACGAACCGCCGCGCTCCTCGCATGCGAGCGCGGTCCCGAACCGGAGCAACGACTCGGCGACCCCGACGGCGAGGATGCCGCTCGGCGCGAGCGACTTCGTCAGCCGCGCGACCGCCTTGGTCACCGACTGGTCGCGAAAATAGATCAACACGTTCCGGCACAGGATGACATCGAACCGCCCGAGCTGCTCGACCGCAGCCTCGTCGAATAGGTTCAACGTGCGAAACCGGATCGCTTCGCGGAGGCGCGCCTGGCTCGTGATGCCGTGCGGCGAAACGTCGAGGTACTTCCTCGCGAGGTCGGTGGGATAGGGCTCGCGCAGCGAGCGCCGGCCATGGCGGCCGGTCCGGGCGCGGAGGATTGCAGCCTCGCTGATATCGGTCGCGACGATCTCGACGCGGTCGTACAGGCCATGCTGCTCGAGCAGCATCGCGAGCGTCAGCGGCTCCTCGCCGGTCGAACACGCTGCCGACCACACCCGGGCCGCACCCTGTGCGCGGACGATCTCCGTGAGGTGCCCCTCGACGAGCTGCCGCAGCGGAGCGATCTCGCGAAAGAAGTACGTCTCGTGCACCGTGAGCGCCTCGACGAGGACCCGGGTCTCGACCCCTTCCGGATCGTCGTAGCGGAGGCGGTAATAGTAATCGAGCAGCGACTCGAAGCCTGCCTCGGCCGCCTGCGCGGCGACCTTGGACCCGAACAGATCGCGCTCGGGCGGGCCATAATGGATCCCGCTCGCCTCCTCGACCAGCGCGGCGAAGATCGCCGCGAGCTGCGGTGTGAACGCGGGCTCGCTCATGCCACGCGTGCGCCCTGGATCGCCGCGAGGCACGCCCGCCGTACTTCCTGATCCGGATCGTCGACGACCAGCCGACCGATCGCCTCGCGCGCGCCGTCCGCGTTGACCGCGAGCAGGGCGGTCGCCACGGCGCTGCG
>JACCQV010001202.1 GCA_013813945.1 Deltaproteobacteria bacterium
CGCAATGCCCGAGCGCAATGCCCGAGCGCAATGCCCGAGCGCAATGCCCGAGCGCAATGCCCGAGCGCAATGCCCGAGCGCAATGCCCGAGCGCAATGCCCGAGCGCAATGCCCGAGACGCGCTCTAGCCGAGGAAGCCGCGCGCGATGTTCATCAGCTCGGTGTTGGCGGCGACGGACTTCGTGAACGCCTCCTTCTCCGAGGCCGAAAGCTCGAACTCGTAGACCGCCTCGGCACCCTTCGAGGTCAGCTTGCAGGGCACGCCGACGAAGGCGCCCTTGACGCCGAACTCACCCTGGAGCTCGACGGAACACGGGAGCACCCGGCCCTGGTTGCGGACGATCGCCTCGACCATGAGGCACGTCCCGGCGCCGGGCGCGAGCCACGCGCTCGTGCCGATCAGGCCGGTCAGCGTCGCTCCACCCTTCTTGGTGTTCTCAACGACCTCGGTCAGCTTCTCGGCCGACAGGAACTTCGTGACCGGCACGTTGCCGATCGTCGCGGTCGACGTGATCGGGACCATGTCCTTGTCCGTGTGAGCTCCGAGGACGATCGCCGAGACGTCCTCGACGCTGACGCCCGCGGCGAGCGCGAGGTACGTGCGGAACCGAGCGCTGTCGAGCACGCCGGCCGAGCCGATCACGCGCTCGCGTGGGAAGCCGGTGACCTGCTTGGCGACGAACACCATCGCGTCGAGCGGGTTCGAGACGACGATCAGCACGGCGTCCGGCGCGTACTTCTTCACGTCGGCGCAGATGCCCTTCACGATTCCGGCATTGATGTTGATCAGCTCTTCGCGCGACTGGCCCGGCTTGCGCGGAACGCCGGCGGTCATCACGATGACATCCGATCCAGCCATCATCTCGGGCTTGTCGGTCGCGACGAACGAGGTGTTGTTGAAGCCCTCCCATGCGCCGGCCTGGGTGAGGTCGAGCGCGCGGCCTTCGGCGGGACCGGCCTTGATGTCGATCAGGACGAGGTCACCGAGCTCCTTGGCCACGGCAAACTGAGCGACGGCAGCACCGACGTTGCCGCCGGCGCCGATGATTGCGATCTTCGGGCGCTTGATCATGATGGCGGCGTCATACCGCCGTCGTCCTCGGCTGTCGACCTCGACGCTCCGGGTTCTATCGAGGCATACCTCGGGAGTGAGGCGCTGCTCGCGCGGTGACGCGCCATGATCCTAGGGCGCGACGAAGATCGGGTTCGTCACGCCGAACGGGATGCGTCCGGGGTGGACGGGCGTGAGTGCGCGCTGCGCATACGCCGCGATCACCACGAAGCCTCCGGTCGCGCGCACCTGGACCGGGATCGCACCGCGCCAGCGCACAGCGGGATTCCCCGGGTCGGCGTCGGCGGGAACGACCGGAATCGTGTCGACCGTCTCGCCATCGACGATGACGTCGATCGCGTCGACGTCGATCCAGGTGGCCGCTTGCACGGTGACATCGACGATCATCGGCGAGCCGGCACCGGTGGTGGTCGCCCCCGGACCGCTCTGTCCGATCTTCGCGGCCACATAGATCCCGCCTGACACGGTCGCTCGCCCGGCAGCGAGGCGATCGCGAACGAGGTTGCCGGTGAGCTGACGCGGATCGTCGGTGCCGAGCTCGATGCAGGTTCGAGGAAAGCCGACCGGCGAGGACGCCATCTGATGGCTGTCCGACGATCCGATCGCGAAGATCTTGCGGCCCGCCTTGAGGAGGCCGAACCAGTCGGTGACCGTGCCGGCGCGGTTCTGCTGCCACCCCGAGTCGTTGAAGACCTCGAGCAACGTGAACTTGGTGTCCCACGATCCTTCGAAGTCCGCCGTACCGGTCGCGGGGTCGAAGCCGACGTAGCCGAAGTACTCCTTCGGACCGCGCGGGTGATTGATGATCACGACCGGCGCTTCGGGCCGCGCGCGCACCGCATCGAAGACCTCCGTGGGGTCGAGCGTCCTGAACTCGGTGTCGGGCGACTCCGCCGTCGGGAAGGTCTGCCACTTAGGCGTGCCCGCGTTGACCTGGTCGGGGAGCGGCGTCAACGGGAACACGCCCATGTGGCCCCAGATCTCCATCGAGGTCAGCTCGACCGACGCGAATCCGGCGGCATAGGCCTCGAGTCCGAGCGCCGCGATCTCGCCCGCGAAGTCGGCGACGTACTCGTGATCAGAGCGCACCGGAATCTCCACGCCGTCGGCGACCGCCTGCGCGAGCTTCTGCTCGGTCTCGTCCGCGGAGTCATTGGAGCGCCAGGTGTGGATATGGAAGTCACCACACTGAACGCCTGCGGTGTCGATGACGCGATCGAGCACCGCATCGACGCGGGTGATCGCGCCCGCGGTGACATCGATCGTCTGCCGCACGATGTCGTACTCGTACCCGCGCGAGACGATCACCTCCCAGCGTCCTGGGGGTGCGGTCAGCGTGACGCTGCCGGTGGTGGCATAGGCAACCTGCAGTCTGCCGCCGACCATCGGAGCCTCACCGAAGTTTGCGGGAAGCTCCGGCAGCACGGTCGCCCCCGCGGGCAAGACCTGAACGCGCACCGGTAGTGGCGTCACCCCGTTGGTCGCGGCGACGACGATCGAGCCGACCGCAGGGAGATCGATCGGAGCCAGGGTGGCGGAGGTCCCCAGCTGTACCGTCCCGATCGCGTCGCCGCGGCGGAACGCATCGAGCGTGACGTTGGCGCCGGCCGGCACGTGGATCGTGAATCCACCCCGATCATCGGTCAGGCCCCGGGTAAAGTAGGTGCCCGCGCCATCATGCGCATGGACGTGGGCGTTCGGAATCAGCACGCCGGTCCGCGTCACCGTGCCGGTGATCTCGCGCAGGGTCTCGCCGCGCGCGCTGGCCGCCGCGACGATCGCGCCGTCGAGGCCCTGGCCGATCGCGATCTTCGCGTGCAGCCGCTCCATCTGGCCGCACGCTGGCATCGTGAACCCCGGCGTGAACGAGCCGAGAAACCCGGACGCTGCGATCGGCGAGCTCAGCACGCCCTCGCCGGGGATGTATGCCCAGCTCGTCGCCGCATCGTCGACCAGCGCGAGGAACGGCGCCTGCGAGATCGCCTTGTCGAACCCTCTGACCGGCTGAAACGCCGGCGTGCGGTCCGTGTACATCAGTGCATGCAAGGTCGAAGGGATGTCCTTGGCCTCGGCGCGCGCGGACACGTAGCGATAACGAACGTCGACATGGTCCGCGCCGGGGGCGAGCTCGTAGTCGATCGCGGCCTCGATATCCGTCAACGGATCGTTGTAGACCACGGCGATCAGCGACTCGAAGAACGGCAGCGGGTGCAGCTTGCCGCGCGCGCGGATCACTGCGGGCTCGCCATTCGAGCCGTCATTGATCACCGAGACGCTATCCGTGATGATCGTCGAGCGACCGGTCAGCAGGAACAGCTCACCGAAGTTGTTCGGGGCGACCATCCGGCCGTTCTCGATCCGCGCGAGGCCGACAGGGCGACCACCCCACGGGTCATAGAGCTCGCTGTCGCCGACATCCTCGATCACGAGCGCGATCTTGTCGTTTGCGATCACGAAGTCGCCCTCGCGCCAGGTCTCCAGCTTCGATCGCACGACTGGCAGATCGCCGGCATGAACCCGGCCGGCACGCGCTTCCAGACTGCCGGACTTCAGCGGCTCGGGATGCCCATCGGGATCGCCGGCAGCAAAGGGCGAGAGGTCGCACTCCGCGTCGTCACCGCACGCAGTCGCTGCGAGCATGGCGACGACGAGCCACCAGGTACTTCTCATTCCCGCGATCGTAAGCTACTTCGTCACCACGATCGACCACATCGCATCGCGCGCCGGCAACGTGCCCTTGCTCACCTTGTCGGTGCGCTCGAGGCGGATCATCTGGCCGCGCTTGAGGTCGATCCGCGCCGCGCCTGGTGTGCGCTGCTTGCCGTCGCCGGCATTCCACACCAGCGGCAGCGTGTCGGCGCGGACCACGACGTTGAACGTCCCGGTGTCGCCCGTCCAGCGCAGCACGTCGATGTCGGTGCGGGTGTCGAGAAAGCCAACGAGCTCGCGGGTCGCTTCGAGGGCGTTCGCATCGGCCTCGATCCCGTTGGGTTCGAGCTCGCCAGCGGCTTTCTCCTCGGTGACCGTGACCGTGTAGGCGTCGCTGACGTTCTCGATTGGATACTTCTGATCCTTTGCCATCGTCTGGCCCACGGTGACGACGATCGGCCCGTCGACGGCGCGCCGGAACATCATCTCCGGCTCGCCGACTCCGGCTTCGTCGACGGTGGTGGCGCGCACGCCGTCGGCAATGGTGATGTTGATATCGATGTTGGGCGGTGCCGTCACGATCGCGCTGACGACGCGCCGGCTCCCGGACTGCCAGCGCACCAGATAAAGGTCGCGGTCCCCTTCGTGCGGGCCTGCGCGCTTGCCGAGGTGACCGACCACCGTGGTTCCCGCAGCGATTCGCGTGGCATTGGCGAGGTCGTTGTTCGGCTCCGCCTCGATGGACAGGGGCTGCGCCTCTCGCGTCAACACGTAGACGCCGAGCGCGGCGAGGCCGAGTGCCAGCGTGGTCGTCACGCCGATCACGAGCGCACGACGGCGCTTGAGACCGCGTTCGAAATCGTCCAGATCGGAGCGGCGAAGGCGGAGATCGCTGTCGCTGTCCTCGGCGACGATCGTCAGCCCGCCGCCTCGCAACGCGCGCGAGGCGAGGGAGCGATGCGGGGTCGTCTCCGTGACCGTCTCGGCGTAGACCTCCTCGATCGCCTCTGCGAGCTCGCTCGCGCTCTGCCAGCGCTGCGCAGGATCGCGTGCCAGGGCCTTGCGACACAGGTGGTCGACCGCCGGCGGGATCCCCAGCTTCGGCGCGCGCATCGATGGTGCGTCGGCCTCTCCGGTCAGGTGCTTGGTGAGGACGCCGACCGCGGTGGTGGCCTGGTAGACGTGCTGACCCGTCAGCACCTCGAACATCAGCGCGCCGAACGAGTAGATGTCCGTGCGCGCGTCGACCTCGTCGCCACGGATCTGCTCGGGCGCCATGAAGTACGGAGTACCGACGATCGCCTGCTTGTCTGTGGTGTCGGGAACTCCGCGCTGGTCGAGCTTCGCGAGCCCGAAGTCGAGAACCTTGGCGTAGTCACGTCCGCGCGTCGTGCGCGTGATGAGAACGTTCTCGGGCTTGAGGTCGCGATGGACGATGCCGAGCTCGTGTGCCTCCTGCAGCGCGCCGCAGATCTGCGCGAGGAGTGGCGCCGCGCGTGCCCACGGGATCGGGCCATCGCGTGACACGACGCGGCCCATGTCGAGCCCGCGGACGAG
>JACCQV010001213.1 GCA_013813945.1 Deltaproteobacteria bacterium
CTTCTCCACGATCGCGATCAGGCGCTGGCTGCGGTAGCTGTCCCAGTCCTCGTGCTCCGCGTTCTCGTCGTCGACGGACTTCTGCTGCTTGAGCAGGGCACTGCCCGGAATCTTGATCAGGCCTTCGGCGTTCGTGACGTCGACCCACACCTGCTTGCCCTGCGGCGAGTACACCGCGACCTTCGCGCCCGCGATCGGATTGCCGGTCGACAGCGACGTGACCCAGACGAGTCCGGACGACGTGCCGGTCTTGATCAGCACTCCCATGTCGGTGACGTTCGCGAGCACGCGGTTGCGGCGCGGGTTCCACCAGCTGCGGTTCGGATCGGGCTTGATGTCATCCGTGCTGACCTCGGCGAGGAACATGCCGCGCATGCCCGGCGAGCTCGCGCACGTTTTGCCGAGCTCGAGCTCGCTGAGTAGCCACTTGTTCTTGCCGTTCGTCTTCGTGACCTGCTTCTTCGGGGTGAGCTTGAGCGCCTTCCAGTCGAGAGGCTTGTCGTCATCGTTGCCGCCCCACGGGTCGTAGTTCATCTCGGTCGTGACGACCTGGACGATCTTGTCGCGAGGGATCGCGGCGCACTCGAGCTCGAACGTGCCGATGTTGCGTGACCACAGCGGGTAGCCCTTCGCGCCTGCCTCGAGCGCGAAGATGCCGCGCTCCATCGACAGCCGAGGGCGTGCATCACCGGTCCGGAACTCGTGCGTGATCTCGCCCGGCAGCTTCTGCCCGAACGTGTCGACGAGTCCCTTGATCTTGATCTTGTACTCGGTCTCGGTGTCGAGGTCCGCGGTGACCCGGTACTCGGTGCCATCGCCGGAGAGATAGCCCTGGTCGAGGCCGGGGATCGCAGGCTTGCTCGTCAGCGCCTTGCGCGCGACATCGAGTGCCACGGGCGTCGAGAAGCCGAAGGTCAACGTGACCTCGTCGGCCGGAACGTCATGACTCGCCGGCATCATCTTAGTCACCGACAGCGGAGGGCGCGCGCGCACCGCCAGTGCATACGGCCGCTCGAGCACTGCGTTGCCGCCGGCGCCGGCCAGGCCTGCACACGAGATCGTGTACGCCGCACCAGGTGCGAGCTTGGTCGCGGGCTTCAACGCGATGTTTGCGCCCTCGTCCGTCGTGCCGAACGGCGTCGTCAGCGCGATGTCGCCACTGGCACCGACCAGCTTGCAGTGGACGGCCGCATCGGCGGCGCGCACCGGCTGGTTGAACGACAGGGGCACCTCGCCGTCGGGCGCGAGCGACATCGCATCGACGCCCCACACACCTTCGACCGCGAGTGGCCGGTGGACGAACGAGAACTTGAACCCGGCGGTCCGCTTCGCGAGCGTTCCTCCGAGTGCGACCTGATAGCGCGTCGAGGCCGCGAGCGCCTCGGTCGGCTCGACCATCAGCGTCTGCCGGTCCTGCCAGAATCCTTTCCACGCCACGCTCGGTGAGATCGTGACGGCGGTCGGGTCGGCCGGCTTACCGACCATCGCGTCGTCGACCACCGGCTTGTCGAACCGGATCTCGACGAGCTCCGCCTTGTCGATTGGACCGGACGGGGCGTAGGACATCACCTGGAGGTCGCCCTTCTTGCCGCCACCGCAGGCGACGAAGGCAACGAACGAAACGCGAAGCCAGCTTCTGAACGTCATCACGCGGACGCTGGTGCACCGATGATGCCGACGCGCACGTCCGCGATTTGGCGCAGTTACTCCCCGCGTGGCCCGACGGACACAAAAGTGGGGACACGCAATACGCCGCCCGCCCCGTGCGTTTGATCTAGAACCAGCCGAGGCGCATGCCTGCCGTGAAGTACGGTAGCCGCGCGCTCATCATGTCGCCGTTGTCACCGCGCAGCATCGCGACGTCCATCCCGAGGTCGACGAACATCGAGACCGCCTTCAGGTTCACCTCGAGGGTCGTTCCGCCGCCGAGACCTGGACCTGTGTAGGAATCACGCGGGGTCTCGGCGACTGCCCAGCGCGGACCGCCGTGGAGGACCAGGTCGATGCCGATCTTGCGGGTACTCGTCGCACGCGACCGCGCGAGGCGACCAGTCACCGTAGGTGTCATCTCCTCAACGGCTGTGACCCGAACGCCGCAGCGAACCGGCGCGGAGGTGATGCATCGACCTCGCGATTCACATGCCGCAGCAGAAGTGATCGGGTGCGCAGGTCCCGACGGGCTTGGTCGCGCAGGAGATGGCCGCTGTCATGTGCGTGCACCTTCCTCCGGCCGCCTCACACGAGCCGGCAGCGGGCGGGATCACGTCTGGCGCCGGGTCTGCCGGGGGCGCCGGGTCGGCGGGCGCCGGGTCTGCAACCGGGGTCGGGGCAGGCTTGCTCCCCCCGCACGCCGCAGCGAACACCACTCCACAACCGAGCAACAAATGCATGAGCTTCATCTGGATTCTCCTCGACCACGACGGTAACGGGCTCGACGTCGTAGACCGCGTGAAGGCGACGAAATTCATCAGATCGGCCGTGTCCGCCATGCGTGTAAGGTCCTACGG
>JACCQV010001226.1 GCA_013813945.1 Deltaproteobacteria bacterium
GTCGAACGGCGGCGACGGGATCGTCGCGCGCGACACGATCAAGAGCGTCGCCGACCTTCGCGGCAAGACCGTGGTGCTCGCGCAGAACTCGCCGTCGCACTACTTCCTCCTGAATGTTCTGCTGAACGGTGGCGTGCAGCCTACCGAGGTGAAGATGAAGTTCACCAAGGACGCGTTCCAGGCCGCCGCTGCGTACAACCAGAACAAGGACATCGCAGCCGTCGTCTCGTGGGCGCCGGACATCTACAACCTGACCAAGCCGGGCATGGGCAACAAGATGCTCGTCTCGACGCTGACGGCGAACAAGCTGATCGCCGACGTGTGGTTCGCGCGCGCTGACTTTGGCCGCGACAACCCGGACATCATCGAGGGCCTGGTCCGCGGCATCTTCGACGCGACGGATGAGCTGAGCAAGAGCGACGAGAACAAGGCCAGCGTCTCGAAGCTCATGGACGAGTTCTACAGCCTGCCGCCGGGCACCGGCGCGAGCATGCTCGCCGACGCGCACTGGACGAACTACGCCGAGAACCGCGACTTCTTCATGGTCGCGTCCAACCCGACGAACTTCGAGCGCACGTACAACACGGCCTTCCTGCTCTACAAGGCGATCCGCGCCGTCGAGAACAAGGTCGAGTTCGACAAGATCATGGACTTCTCCGTGATCAAGAAGCTCGGCGCCGAGCCGAAGTACGCCGAGAGCAAGAACGAGTACGAGTTCAAGTTCACGCCGGCGAGCGGCGCGGACGTCAACGTCGAGAGCGCCGTGCTCACCAAGACGGTGACGATCAACTTCTTCCCGAACTCCTTCGACATCTACAAGAAGGTCCCCGCGAAGGCGGGCGCGGGGGAGATGTTCTACGACGGCAACGTCGAGTACACGATCGAGGAGATCGCGAAGCTCGCCGGTCAGTTCGGCGCCGCGCGGATCGTGATCTCGGGCCACACCGACTCGTCCATGAAGGGCGCGGCCGACGAGAGCCTCGTCAAGGAGCTGTCTCTCCGGCGCGCGAACTCCGTCAAGGAGGCGCTGGTCAACAAGTTCAAGATGCAGCCCAACCAGTTCTCGGTGGATGGTGCCGGCTGGTCGCGGCCGCAGGATCCCAAGGATCCGGACAACCACGCCAAGAACCGCCGCGTCGAAGTGAAAGTGGTGCCTGCAGAGGCCCAGTGACCGACGACGCGAACAAGCCCGACGACGGCAAGGCGCCCGTGCGAGATGCACAGGCGCAGCCGGCCGCGACCAAGGCGGTCGAGGCAGCAAAGTCCGTCGAGGACAAGGCCGCCAAGGACGCCGCACTCGCGGCGCTCGAGGCAGCCGACAAGCCTGTCGCAACGGCCGAGGCGAAGCCAGAGAAGTCCCTTCTCGACAAGGCGTTGCCGCTGCCGGCGAAGAAGGCCGAGCCGGCGAAGGTCGCCACGCCGGCGAAGAAGACCGACGCCAAGCCGGACCCCGAGGACGATCCGAACAAGCTCCCCGAGGCTCCGCCGTGGTGGAAGACGCTGCGCGCGGATCCGCCGGCGCACATCAGCGCGCTGCTCGGCATCGGTCTGATCGCCGTGATCTTCCTGTTCTGGTGGTTCGTCACCCGTGGCGCTCCGACCGACCGAATCGTCTCGCCGTCGAAGGTTCCGAGCCCCGGCGAGGTGTTCAGCTCCTTCGGCCGGCTGATGGACCGCAGCCTGATCGACGGCATCCTCGCGACGCTCGAGCGCGTGTTCAAGGGCGTCGGGCTCGCGGCCCTGATCGGCATCTCGGTGGGCGTGCTCGCGGCCTCTCACCGCGGCGTCGGCGCGACGATGGCCCCGCTCGTGATCTTCCTGCGGTCCGTGCCGATGGGCGCGCTGATTCCCCTGACGCTCATGCTGTTCTCCGACGGAGAGAAGCAGAAATGGATGTTCATCTTTCTCGCGATCGTGCCGTTCGTGTTCTCCGACACGGTCAAAGCGATCTCGATCGTCCCCGAGCGCTACGTCGAGACCGCACAGACGCTCGGCGCGTCGCGCTGGCAGATCATTCGCAAGGTGCTGCTGCCCCTCGCCCTGCCCGACATCCTCACGAGCCTGCGGTTCCAGCTCGGTCTCGCGCTTGGCTACATCATGCTCGTCGAGATCATCAATGCGCCGCGCGGCATCGGCGCGCTGTTCCTCGGCAGCGAGCGCCAGGGCTTGTTCGAGCACACCTACCTGCTGTTGTTCGTGGTCGCGCTGATCGCGTTCACGCTCGACCTCGTCCTGCGGACCTTGCAGCGCGGGATGTTCGCGTGGCGGAAAGACCTATGAGCACGCAGGATCCCAAGAGCCCGGCCGGCGCACCCGGCACTGGAACCGGTCCCGCAGGCGGTGCTGCCGTCAAGCCGACGCCGCCGAGCCGCGATCCGGCCGCCGAGGCTGCAGCGCTCGCGATGTTCGAGGCGGACGAGGCGGGGCTCTCGAAGCAAGACGAGCCCGCCGGCCGCGCCGAGCAGAACATGGCGAAGGCCAACGCGTCGGAGCGCGCGGCGGCGACACCAAAGCCCGCCGATGCGGCGCCCCCCACCGACGCCAAGCCGCTGAGCATCACCGGCGGCAAGCCGCTGATGGCCGAGCTCGCGAAGCCGCTGGCCAAGCCGCCGGTGGTCGCGTTCAACAAGGTCACGAAGACCTACGGCTCTGGCAGCAGCGCGTTCACCGCGATCAAGGACGTGACATTCACGATTCCCGACTACCCGGGGCGCGGCGAGTTCATCTCGATCCTCGGCCCGTCTGGCTGCGGCAAGTCGACGGTGATCCGGATGATCGCCGGGCTGCTGCCGCAGTTCCCGCAGACCTCGGGCACCGTGCTCATCGACGGCAAGCCGGTGCATGGCCCCGGCCCGGATCGCGGCATGGTGTTCCAGGACTACACCTCGTTCGACAACCGCTCCGTGCTCGAGAATGTCGCCTTCGGCCTCGAGTGTCGCGGCCTGACCCGAGCGCTCGACGGGGTCACGCGCAAGCAAACCGTCGCGCAGCTCACGACCCTGACTCCGCACCAGTTCGAGAAGGGGATGACCGTCGTCATCGATCTCGTCGACGACAAGAGCTTCAACGGCACCCACAAGGTTGCCGCCACGCCATCGCCGACGGTGTTCTCCGTCCTCATGGAGGGCAAGCCCGACGCGACGAGCCGCGGCGGTGTGGTCCGCGTGCCGAAGCTGTCGGGCAGCGAGCGCACCGAGCTCGCGAAGCACTGGATCGAGAAGGTCGGGCTGTCGGTCAAGAAGGACTCCGACAAGTATCCCCACCAGCTCTCGGGTGGCATGCGCCAGCGCGTCGCGATCGCGCGCACGCTGATCCTCGAGCCGCGCATCATCCTGATGGACGAGCCGTTCGGCGCACTGGATCCGCCGACGCGGTCACGCATGCAGGACAACCTGGTCGCCCTCTGGCGCGAGCAATCGCCGACGATCTTCTTCATCACGCACTCGATCGAAGAAGCCGTGTTCCTCGGCGATCACATCCTGATCTTCTCGAACTCGCCGGGCACGGTGATGAAGGAGATCCGCGTGCCACCGCCCGATCGGCCGTCGATCGAGCTGCAGCGCGATCCGAAGTTCATCGACATCGTGATGGGGATCCGGGAGACCATCGACCGGCTCGAGTCATCGAATCGAGCGGGGGATTAACGTGGCCGAACCAAAGAAAGCTGGCCTGCTTCGCTACCTCAAGGAAGCGTTCACGTTCCGCTGGAACATGCTGGTTTTCGGAGGCGCCGCCGCGGCCGCGGTCGTCTCCGGTCACGCCGACATCGCGATTCCGCTGGTCGTCGCTGCCGAGGTCGTCTACCTCGCCGGGCTGACCACGCTGCCGCGGTTCCAGGGTGCAATCGACGCGAAGGTCCGCGCCGAGGAGCGCGGGCAGACCGGGCAGCGCGCCGCCGTCACGCCGCAGGACGTCGGGGATGCGCGCGATCGGATCCTCGAGGTGCTGAAGTCACTGACCGAGGATCGCCGATCGCGGTTCCTCCGGCTGCGCGCGCGGTGCGTCGAGATGTCGCGGATCGCGAACGCGGTCCGCGGTGACACCCGCGACTCGAGTGGCGCATCGACCGAGCTGCGCACGCCCGCGCTCGACCGCCTGCTCTGGGTCTTTCTCCGGCTCCTGCTGTCAGAGCAGGCGATCTCACGGTTCCTGCAGGCCGCTGACGAGGCGAGCATCGAGAAAACGGTCGGTGATCTCAAGATCCGACGCAAGAAGCGGGCGGACTCGGTCGGCGAGGCGAATCAGGCCGACGATCGGATCATCCGTTCGCTCGACGACAGCATCTCGACCGCCGAGGCTCGCAAGGAGAACGTCGAGAAGGCGCGGCACAACGCCGAGTTCATCGCGACCGAGCTCGACCGCCTCGAGAACAAGATCCAGGCCGTGACCGAGCTCGCTGTTGGCCACACCGATCCCAACGAGATGTCGCACCGGATCGATGCGATCTCCGATGGCATCCAGCAGACCGAACAGACCATCCGCGAGCTGCAGCAGATCACCGGGGTCAGCGACGCAGACACCACACCCTCGATCCTCGACACCGATCTCACACCACAGCGCCAGGTCGAGGGCGCCGGGGGACGACGCTCATGAGCACCGAAGCAAAGACGCTCGCCGGCACCGACGGAGTGACCAAGGCAGTCCAGCTGCCGGCCCACTTCCCGGCGTGGTCGGGCAAGCTCGCCGAGCTGTACTTCTCGGGCACGACGTCGATGTTCGTGCTCCACGGCAACACGTTCGACATGGTGCGCGCGAGCCCGGACCGCTGGATCGGAATTGCGGACTTCCTCGCCGAGCAGCTGTTCGGACGCTGGGACCTCGTCATTCACTACGACCTCGCGCGCGGCCTCCGCTGCGCGGCAGGGAGCAACGGCAAGCGCCTGCAGGAGATGGTGGAGACCGCGAACAAGTGGCTCGGCGATCTGCGCGCCCTGCCCCGCGATCCGACCAAGGGCCTGGCGGCGATCGACCTGCTGATCCAGAAGAACGTGATGGCCGATCCGGAGAAGCGGCTGCGCACGGCCGTGCTGATCGATCACGCCGGGTACGTGGCCCCGAGTGGCGATCGCCTCGATCTCGCGGAGCAGACCCACCTCGTCACGCTGCTCAACTGGGCGTCGAGCCCGTACGTCAAGCGGCTCAACATGGCGTTCGTGCTGATCGATCCGCGGCTGTCGAGCGTCGCCGAGCGGATCAGCGGAAATCCGCACGTCGCGACGATCGAGGTGCCGCTGCCGGATGCTGCGGAGCGCGCCGCGTTCCTCGAGGCGCAGGTCAAGACGAGCGGCAAGGAGATCACGACCTTCTCCGACTACTCGATCGCAGAGCTCGGCAAGCTGACCGCGGGCATCGGCCTCACCGATCTCGAGGTGCTGCTGCGCTCCACGATCGAGAGTGGCCGCCGCCTCGATCGGAACTACTTCAAGGAGCTCAAGAAGCGCCTGATCGAGCGCCAGGCGCAGGGCATGCTCGAGTTCGTCGAGCCAAAGTGGGGCCTCGACACCGTCGTCGGCCACGAGGCCGCGAAGAAGCGCCTGCTCGACGACGCGGAGCTGATCCGCCGCGGCGAGCTCGAGACCGTGCCGATGGGCTATCTGTTCTGCGGCCCCGTCGGTACCGGCAAGAGCTTCCTCGCGACGTGCCTCGCCGGATCGATCGGCATCCCCGCCGTCGTGCTCAAGAACTTCCGCAGCAAGTACGTCGGAGAGTCCGAAGGCAACCTCGAGCGCGTGCTCGGCGTGTTGCGGTCGATGGGCCCCGTCGTCGTGATCGTCGACGAGGCGGACGCGATGCTCGGCGATCGTGACCAGGGCGGCGACTCCGGCGTCGGCGCACGGATCTTCGGCATGATCGCATCGCAGATGGGCGACACCGCGTATCGCGGCAAGATCCTGTGGATGCTGCTGACTGCCCGCCCTGACAACCTGCCTGTCGATCTCAAGCGCCAGGGCCGCGCCGAGGTTCACATCCCGCTGTTCTACCCGACCGAGCAGGCCGAGCTGAAGACGATGCTTCTCGTGCTCGCGAAGAAATCCGG
>JACCQV010001231.1 GCA_013813945.1 Deltaproteobacteria bacterium
CGCCTCGCCCGAAGAGTGCCTCGCGAACTCGGCGGAACCGCGCGGCTGCCGGTTCGCAATCACGCTGTGCAAGAACGGCCGCGCCGCGGAGCGTGTCGCCGACATCATCAGCGTCGGCACCTACGGCATGATCGGCACCGCCGCGCACGCCACGTTCGACAACGGTACGTCGCTCGAGTTCGACGTGGAGACGCGCGTGAAGACCGGTGACTCGCCGAACACGACCTGGATCGTCGACGTCAACAACCTTCACGAGACGCTACAGTTCGATACGATCGATTGCTCGCGCTAGGGCTCAGCCCTCGGACTTGGTGCCCGGAGTCGTCGGCGTCCGTGGACGTGGCGACGGCGGCGGCGACACGATGTGCGCAGGCAGCTGCTTCACCTCGCCACCGGCGAGCCGCTGCACCGCAGCCGCGACATCGACACCGAGGATCTGCTTCAGCTGCTCCGACGTGATCGCGGCCTTGACGGCGAAGTTCCCGCCGTTGTTCGCGAGCTCCTTGTCGATCACGGTGAGCTTGTCGATCGGCATCTCGCCGACGGTGCTCATCATGGTGCCGACCAGGCTCGACAGCTTCTGTGCGACGAAGATCTGCCGCGCACTGTCCCCCGCCTTGGCCCAGGTCTCGCCGAGCGAACGGATCGCCGACGCGGTCGCCTTGCCGTCCTCGATGATCTTGGACGCCGCGCCGCGCGCCTGCGCCATCATCTGGGACTTCTTCGCTTCTGCGGGCTTCACCCGATCCGCGATCAGCTGGTAGCGCACCTGGGCGAGGCGCGCGCGCTGGACCTGGACCTCGGCCGTCGCCTTCGCGAGCAGCGCCTGAACCTGGCCCTTGGATTCGGCAACGAGCGCGCTCTTGCGCGTCTGCGCTTCGACCACGCGGCGCTGGCCCTCGGCGCGAGCCGTCGCGATCTGAGCGTCGACCTTCGACATCTCCTGGCTCATGAAGTTCGTCGCGGCGTTCTCGTTCGACAGCGCATGGTTCTCCGCCTCGGAGATCCGAGACGTCTTGAGCAGCTCGGCGGTCTGCCGGCGGCCGATCGAGTCGAGGTAGCCCTTGTCGTCCGAGACATGCTGGATCTTGAGGTTGTCGAGCTCCAGGCCGAGCCGCGCGAGGTCGTGATCCGCTTCGTGCACGAGCGCACCGGCGAACTTCTCGCGATCCTGGTTGACCTCTTCCGGCGTCAGCGTCGAGAGCACGCCGCGCAGGTTGCCTTCGAGCGTCTCGCGCGCGACCTGCATGATCTGCTCGCGCGTCATCGACAGGAAGCGCTCGATCGCGTTCGCGAGCTGCACGGTCTTGCTCGAGATCTTGACGTTCGCGACACCCTGCACGTTGAGCGGGATACCGCCGCGCGAGTACGCGCCTTGAACGCGCAGCTCGATCACCATGTTCGTGAGGTTCATCCGATCGACGACCTCGATCAGCGGAATGCGCAGACCGCGGCCGCCCTGGACAACGCGATAGCCAACCGTCTTGTCGCCGTCACCGGTCGCGAGGCGGCGGTGGCCACCGGAGAAGATCAGCACTTCATTCGGCGGGCAGATGTAGATGATGCGCGAGACGATGAAGGTGATCAGGAGCAGCGCTCCACCGATCCCGAGAGCTCCGACGAGTAAGAGGTTCTGCATGGTGTTTCCTTTCAGCTCCGCGCCGGAGGGGAGCCGTTGGACGGCGTTCCGGTGATGACCTTCGCGATGTCGACGCCGAGCGTCTTGGTGACTTCCTCGAGCAGCTTGCCCATGGTTGCGGGATACGAGGCCGCGTACGCGGGCAACGTCTTGCCATCACCGCCATCGATCAGGTTGACCTCGCCGACCTTGATCCGCTGCGCCGCCTTCGCGACATCACCGAAGATGCCCTCGAGGTTCTGCAACACGAACATGTCCATGGCCTTGCCGCCGCTGTCGCGCCACGCGCCGGCGACCTCGGATAGAGACTGCGCCATCGCTTCACCATTGGCAGCGATCGGTGCCGCGGTGCCCGCCGCGAGGAGCGCGCGCACCTGCGCTTCGACCTCGGCCGGAATCGTGACCTCGGCTTCGAGGCGGAGCTGCTCGAGCTCACCGCGCATCTTCTGC
>JACCQV010001233.1 GCA_013813945.1 Deltaproteobacteria bacterium
GTGCAAGGCGGACCGAACAACACGCTGCCGATCGTCCGAACGATGGACTAGCTGTCAGGGGGGCCTGCTACACGACAGGCGATGCTTGGGTCTGGTGGTGCGGCGGCGAGCTACGGCGATCTGCTGATCACGTCGCTGGTGGTGTTGATGGCGGTGTGCATCGGCGCGTTTGTCGTCGTCAAGGTGGTCGGGCGGGTCCTCGCGACGGGGCGGGTGCGGGGGGCGCACCTGCTCGATGTCGTCGCGAGGGTTCCGCTCGAGCCGCGGCGATCGCTGTACGTCGTCGAGGTCGCGGGCAAGACGCTGCTCGTGGGGACCAGCGAGATGGGGCTGTCGGTACTCTCAGAGCTCGATGGCGGCGAGGTGCGTGCGCGCCTCGTACCGAGACAGAGCTTCGGCGAGCTCGTGCGTGCGGCCTGGCAACGGCGGCGCGGTGGCGCGGACGTGTCCGAGGTGGTGGCACCGACGGCGCCGAGCGTCGTGGCCGATGACCCAGCGAGCGCTCGGACGCGCGCCGAGTCCGATCGTTCGTCGTCGGGGCGTCGCGAGGACACGTGACAGGAAACGGGCTCGGGGATGTCGGGCTGGTCGCGCTGATCGCGATCGTGCCGCTGATCGTCCTCATGTTGACGTGCTTCGTGAAGGTGTCCGTCGTGCTGTCGCTGCTGCGCAATGCGATCGGCGCGACGGATGCGCCCTCCGGGCTCGTCGTGATGGGCATCTCGCTCGTCCTGACACTGTTCGTGATGGCACCGATCGCCGTCGAGATGGTGCAGGCGGCGGCGACCACGCCTGCGCCGGGAATGCCCCCGCCGAAACCGCCTGCGCCGAACGCACCTGCGCCGAACGCACCCGCGCCGGGCACACCAGCGCTGACCACGCCCGCGGTTCCTTCGTCGCAGCCGGTCGCGCTCAGCTTCGACGCAGCGCTTCGCAAGATCGTGCCGGTCGAGCGGCACGGAGAGCTCGCCGCGTTCGAGCGCGCTCTCGTTCCGCTTCGCGGATTCCTGGCGCGTCATGCGGCCGAGCGTGAGCGCGCGACGTTCGTCGAGCTCGCGGCGCGGATGGGGCATCCGGTGGGCGGGGACGAGCTGTCGGTACTGGCGCCGGCGTTCCTGACCACGGAGCTGAAGGAAGCGTTCGCGATCGCGGTGCTGATCTTCATTCCGTTTCTCGTGATCGATCTGATCGTCGGCCTCGGGCTCGCGGCGCTCGGGCTGACCAGCTCGAATCCACAGATCGTTGCACTGCCACTCAAGCTGCTGTTGTTCGTTGCGGTCGATGGCTGGCGGCTGCTGATCGATAGCTTGCTGAGGGGCTACGTGTGACGGCGAGCCTGGTCGCCCTGGTTCGCGAGGGTTTCCTGCTCGCACTGCTGCTCGCAGCGCCGTTGTTGGTGGCCGCACTGATCGCGGGCGTGATCACGGGGCTGATCGCTGCGTTCACGCAGATCCAGGATCCTGCGGTCGGAGTGGTGCCCCGGGTCGCCGCGATCGGTGTGTCGATCATTCTGTTCGGGCCGGCGATCGCCGCGCAGCTGGCTGCGTTTGCGGCGCGGGTGTGGCCGCTGGTCACCGCCATCGGCGCGAGCTGACGTGACGCTCGTCCTCGCGCTGCGCGGCGTGGCTGCGATCGCGGTGCTGACGACGCTCGTCGGTGGAGTGCCGCGGATCGTCCAGCTCGGCCTCGCGGTCACGTTCGGGCTGTGGGCGGCATGGGTCGCGGCGCCGCCCGTTCCAGACGCAGCGCTGTGGGTCGTCGGTGCGCACGAGCTGATCATCGGCGCGACGCTCGGGGTTCTCGCGGCCGTGCCGCTGCTGGCCGCAGCGATGGCAGGACGGCTCGTCGATGTCGCGAGCTCGGCCCGGCAGGGGCCCTATGCGCCGCTGTTCGCGCTGCTCGGCGCGGCCGTGTTCGTCGGGATCGATGGCCACGTGACGGTGGTGACGGCGGTCGTCGATAGTTATCGCGCAGCGCCGGCGATGGCGTCGGTTCAGCCTCGGGTGATCGCTGCGCTCACCGGGTTGATTCCCGCCGGAGTTGCGCTCGCGGTACCGTGGCTGGTCACGGCCACGGTGATCGAGATCGCGGCGGGTGCGGGGATGCGACTCGCGGGTCGTGCTGGCGTGCACGTACCGACCGCGGCTGCGGTACCGGCCGCACTCGTGATGATGACGGCGACACTGGTGGCGTCGTTCGCGGTGGCCTTTGCGGCGCTCGTGCGCGGCGCGCTGTGACGTGAGCTGACGTTCAGATGCTACGACGGCGGCCGCGGGTTGCAGCGATGATCTCGGCGAGCCGCGGCCACGCCGCTTCGGGCAGTGCGCCGACGGCGGTGGCGAGGGCAGCGGTGAGGTCGTGGTCGCGGTGGACCGCGATCGCGTGACGGCGTGCGAGGCCGAGCAGCTGCGTTGCGTGGGCGCCGCGACCGATCGCGGTGGCGGTCGGAACGGGGCGGTGCGCGGGATCCCAGGCGATCGCGACCGCGACGCCGTTGCCGAGGAGGAGCGCGGACGAGCCTGCGATCGCGCTCGCGACATCGCCGCCGAGGACGAGCAGCGACGCGCGACCCGTCGCAACGGCTCGCGTGCGGGCCTCGCGGGCTAGCTC
>JACCQV010000013.1 GCA_013813945.1 Deltaproteobacteria bacterium
GGGTTGTCCTTGGCGCGCAGCCGGTCACCGCGCGTCGCACCGTACGGCCGGAGGTCGACGCCGACGTGCTTTGCAATCCGATCGCCGAGGATGTGGAAGACCTGGCGGAGCTCGACCTGCACGCTGCGCGGGAACAGCACGTCGTCGGCTTCTGCCCTCAGCAGCGGCGCGAGGTCCGGCGTCACCGGGACGCGCAGGATCTTCTGCTCCGGCTCACCACTCTCCTTGAGCAGATCCGTGAGCTCGGCCGCGGCGCGTGCGATCGGTAGCGAGCCATCGACGCCGGCGGTGGCGCGAGCGGACATCGCGCGCGCGATCACGCGGTACGCGATGCCATCCTGCGGGTCCTTCTGGACGCGCGCACGCATCGAACCGGTCACGCGGTTGAGGTGCACACGGACGGACGTCATGTCGCCCGACTCCTTGTAGAACTGCACCAGCGTCGACAGCGCCTCGTCGTTCGTCGGCGAACCATCGAGGGCGAGGTTCAGCGCACGCTCCGCTCGCTTGCGATCGTTGAACCCGTCCTTGAAGATCTTTGCCACCCGCTGCAGGTGCGTCGCGCGCCGATCTGGATCCGTCTCGTTCTTGACCAGCCGCTCGCAGGCGCCGAGCGCGAGCTTCCACTCCCCTGCCTCGGTCGCGAGATCGGCGAGCCGCACGAGTGTGTTCTCGTCGTCGGGCTGATAGGTCAGCGCGCGCTGGAAGGCCTTGAGCGCCATCGGCATGTCGACGAGGCGATCCGCGTAGATCAGGCCGAGCCGGAAGCACAGTGTCTTGAGCACCTCCGGCTGCTGCTCCAGGCGAGCTCGCGCCATCAGCGCATCTGCCGCTTCCTGCCACGCGCCCTGCTCCCACGCGATGTCGGCGATCGCCGCATGCGCACGCAGATCGTTCGGATCGGACTCGAGGATGAACCGGTAGTGTTCCTTCGCGGTGTCGCGATCGGAGAGAAAGTTGCGGTGGAGCTCGGCGAGCGCGCGGTGCAGCTCGATCCGGACGGGGCCCTGCTCCTCGACCTCGAGTCGCTGTGCGAGCAGTCCGGCCAGGTCGTCGTGGTTCGCGTCTTCCTCGAGAAGGATCCGCAGCCGGAGGAACGAGTCCTTGTGCTTCGGATCCGCCTCGAGCGCCTTGCGGAACGCGGTGGTTGCCTGCTCGCCGACGAGTGCCTTGTCCATCATCGCGACGCCCGCGAAGTGATAGAGCGCCGCGCGCTGCTTGTCGTCGTCGGCATTCGCGGCCTGACGCGAGGCCGCCTCGGCGACGTCGATCCAGAGCTGGCCCTTCAGTGCGGCCTGTCGCCAGCCCTCGAGCGCCGGGATGTGACCCGGCAGGGCGGCCTCCGCCCTGCCGAACCGGAGCACGGCCTCGTCGATCTGACCGATCTCGGCGAGCGTCTCGCCGGCACGCGTCCAGAACGCGGCCTGCGTCTTCGGATCTCCACTGAAGTATGTCGCGATCTTCTCCTCGAGCTGCGCGAGCTCGGCGGAGAATCCAGCGCGTCGCACCATCGACTCCAGGTGAAGGAGCGCGAGCCGCGCGGTCGGAAGGTCCGCTTGATCGCCCTCGAGCACGCGGCGGTAGATGTCGGCGATCTCCAGCTCGGGGCGCTGATCGCGCATCGCGAGGCCGGCGAGATCGATGAGCAGCGCTGCGCGATCGGCTGCATGAAGGGGCGCGGTCGGCGGACGCGGCTCGCCGCCCTCGGTCGGTGCGCGAGACTGGGCGCCCGCCGAGTCCGGCGCCACGGCAGCGATCTGCGCCTTCCGCAGCCGCACCAGCTCGGACAGCTGATCGCCGACGGCATAGCGGCGCTCCAGGCGAAGTAACAGGTCGATCCGCGTCGGGTCCGCCTGCGACGCGCTCTCGAGCGAGATCTGTGCGGACTCCTGATCGCTGCGCAGCTCGCTGTCGATGTGCGCGAGCAGCTCGTAGGCGGAAGCCTTCGCGGTCGTGTCGCCAGACTCCTCGGCCGCCCGCAGCTGCGCCAGCGCAAGACCGGTGATCGGCTCGGGATCGCGGAGCGCGGTCGCAACGCGGATCAGCGGCACCGCGGCGAGTGGATCACCGGGCTTGAGCTCGAGCGCGCGCTGGTAGAGCGACAGTGCGCCGGTGCTGTCCCCATGGATGGCCGCGAGATCTGCATCGCGAACGAGCCGAGCGAATGCATCCGCAGACGAGATTCCAGGCGCCGGCTCACTGCGTCGCGTCGGGCCGGCGGCGGGACGATCGCCAGCGCGCCGGCGTGCGGCGGCGAGCAGGTCGGGGATGATTCCGAGCTGTGGCAAGGCCTGCTCGACGAGGCTGAGCAAGGTCGTCGCGCGCGATGCGTCGCCGGCGTCGAGTGCGAGCTGCGCAGCGCGCAGGCGCAGCGATGCGATCTCGGTGCTACCCGCCTTGCCGTCGAGGAGCGTCGCGCGATCCTCGAGCGCAGCTGCTGCATCGCCGAGCTCCTTCTGGCGTGCGGCACCGATCACGATCGCGACCGTGCGTCGCGGGTCATCGAGACCTGGCGCCAGCTCACGGAGGATCGACTCGGTTCGGCTCGCATCGTCGGCGGCGTAGAGCCGCGCGCGACGCAGCCCGAGACTGGACGCGGCCCAGGGCGAGCGCTCCGCTGCCTGCGCGCGCGTGAGCACCTCGGCCATCACGTCGCGATCGCCGAGCCTGCTCGCGAGGACGATCGCCGCGGCATGGGCACTCGGCGTCTGCGCACCATGCTCCAGCACGCGCTCCCATGCTTCGAGTGCGGAAGCCGTCGCGCGCTGCAGCTCCTCGCTCGCTCCCTCGCCGGGACCTCGCTCGCTGTCGGCTGCCGGTGCCTCGGCGGCCGCTGCCGCTCCGACGGCCTCTTCCCACGCTATCGCGCTGCGCAGCTGCGCGACCTCGCGATCGACCTGTTCTCCGGGCTCTGCGGCGAGCTCGGCAAACAGCTTCGCGCGCTCGGTCCACTCGTTCGCCGCGGCGAGCGCCTCGCCGAGTGCTTCGGCGAGCGCGATCGAGCCGGGCCGCTCCTTGTGGCCGGTGCGCAGGATCTCGATGGCGGTGGTGAGTTGACCCTGTGCGATCAGACCGTACGCGGCGCGGAGGCGCGCACGCTCGCGCTCGACATCCGCCGCCACGGCGAGGTCCACGTCGATCGATGCTTGCGTCGCTTCCGCGGCCACATGCGCGGTGCGGAGCTGCGCCGCTGCATAGTCGTCGCCTGGATCGAGCTCGAGAGCGGCGGCCCACAGCTCGGCTCCGCGCGCTGCATCGAGCTCGGCGGCACGCGCAGACGCGTAGGCGCGCTCGGCGGAGGACGCCGGCGTCGTCGCCCAGTGGGAGAATGCAGCCGCCGTTGCCGCAGGATCGGTGGCCGCCGCTGCCGTTTCGGCCGCGAGGCGCGCGACCAGCGGATCTCCTGACGCGGATGCCGTGGCCAGTGCGGCGGCGCCGACTGCGGTCTCGCCCGAGGTCCACTGCTGCGCGCGCAGTGCGGCGGCCGCTGCTGTGATCGGATCGACACTCTCGATGGTACGGGCGAGCTCGAGGAGCGCACGTCCAGCCTCTGGCCCATCCGCCTGCGCGGCCGCCTGGCGGACCGCGCCGATCCGCGCCGCCAGCGAGGCCGGATCCGACTCGGCCGCTGCGGCGAACCAGGACGCGGCAGCCGCGGTCTCGTTGTGATGCGCCGCGAGTGAGCCACGTGCGGCCTGCACCGCGGCCCGCAGCTCGGGGTCGCTGACCGCGTTCGCGAGCTGCTCGAGGCCACTGCCGAACTCGTCAGCACGACCGTCGAGGAACGCGAGCTCGAGATGAGCGAGCAGCGCGCGCACATCCGACGGCGCGCTGTCGAGAACCTCGCCGACAGCAACGCGTGCGAGGTCCTGATCGCCGCTCGCCATCAGCAGATCGATCCGGTAGTGACCGAGCGGTCGGCGTTCGAGAGCACCGGCCACCGCGATCTCGGCATCGAGGTGACGGACCGCCTCCACGAGATCCCCACTCGCACGCGCGAGACGACGCAGCCCACGCAGGGCGGCCGTGGCGCGCGGATCGGCGAGCAGCGCCGCATCGTAGTGCGCCCGTGCACGATCGTGATCGGTCAGCCGCTCGCAGAGTCGCCCGGCCTCGATGCGGAGGGCCGCCGACGTGGAGCTCTCGTCGAGCGTCGCGAGCTCGCGCTCGTAGATCAGGAGCACCTGCGCGGCCGCCTCGTCGAGCGCGCTGCTCGCGAGCGGGGAAATCTGCTCCGGCCACGCCCTCACGGCACCCTCGAGATCGAGCTGCGGCTCGGGCTCGACGGTCGGATCGATCTCGATCGGCAGCGTGCTCAGCCGCTGCGGCGCCTCCGCCTGGCTCTTGCTGCCGAGCAAGGTCTGTGACGGGCTGAGGTCTCCGATCGGGGGGACCGACGTCGGCGTCTTGACGCGCGGATAGAGATCCGTCAGCGCCGGGGGGCGGCCCGTCTGCTCCGGCGCGACGAGGGCCGGACCGAACGCGTCCTCCGGCTGTCGCACCGGCTCGCCGCCGACATCGTCGAGCCCGGACAGCGCGTCATCGAGGCCGGGA